>CATKHE010000305.1 GCA_949747935.1 uncultured Eubacteriales bacterium | reverse complement strand
CCGGGATGGCGGACGTAGTACAGGGGGCACTCCTTGCCGGTGACGTCGTAGTGGCGGATGACCTGGGAGGAGTCCAGCTCGTAGTATTCCATCAGCCACCTCACCAGCCGGACCAGGCTGTCGTAGGTCTCCCGGGTGAAGGCCCCGCCGCTGTCCGGGTGGCAGCACTCGATGGAGATGGTGTCGCTGTTGCGCTGGCTGGAGCAGTAGGCCACCTCATCCAGAGGGACGTTTTGGATGATCTCCCCCTCCAGGCCGATGAGGAAGTGGCTGCTGGCATAGGTCTCGCCGGTGGAGGACAGATTCTGAAAATAGCTGTGGTTCTGCCGGGCGGTGGTGCCAGGATTGCCCACATAGTGGACCACAACGCCGTTCACCGCATCCAGCCTGGTTCCGGGGCGGGAGTAGTCGTTGACCGTAAGAAAGTCCTCCTCGATCCACTGGGGACAGTCGGGGGGCGTCTTCAGAGGGGCGGCGACAGAGGACTTCTGAACGGCAGCACTGTCAGGGTGCTTTTGCGCAGGGAAGCCCGGCCCGGGCGGGGCGGCGAGGCCCCGCAGACCCCAGCCCAGTCCGCTGCCCAGAAGCAGGCCCACCATCAGGAAAAACAGGGGACCGCGGCGCTTTTTCCGCCCCCGCCGGGGGCGGGGACCGGGTTCGTCATGGGGATGATCGCGGCTGACGCGCTGTCCGGAGTACATAGAGAACGCCTCCCAATTTTCAGATTATACCGCATAATACTACAAAAATTTTAAGATGGGGGGTGAGAAATCTTAAAATTCCTTGAAGGTTTGGAGTTGGCCTTTGATACATAAACCGCCCCGGTTAAGGCACACTAAGCCCAAAGGGGGCGGTTTTTTGCGGTCAAAATGGAAATATACCGTGGCCGGAGGACTGGCGGGGGTGGCCAACGGCTTTTTCGGAGGCGGAGGTGGGTCGGTGTTCGTGCCCTTGTTGACAGGGTACTGCAAGCTGGAGCAGCGGAAGGCTTTCGCCACCTCGGTGGCGGTGATCCTGCCTCTATGCGCTCTGTCGGTGGCAATTTATTTCTTCCAGGGCGGGCTGGACTTTGGGACTGCTTTGCCCTACCTCATCGGCGGCACAGTGGGCGGCTGGGCCGGGGGGAAGTGGTTCAAGGGCGTAAAGATGCCCTGGCTCAAGCGGGCTTTCGGCCTGCTGCTGATCTATGGAGGGGTGAGGAGCTTTCTGTGAAGGACTGGATTTGGCCGCTGATTGTGGGCGCGGCGACGGGGGTGCTGTCCGGCTTCGGTGTGGGTGGCGGGACCCTGCTGCTGGTGTATATGACCGCCTTCGCCGGGGTGGAGCAGCGGCTGGCCCAGGGGATCAATCTGCTGTACTTTCTCCCCGCCGGTCTGATGGCCCTGCCCGCCCACGTGAAGAATGGCTACGTCGAAAAAGCGGCCCTTCTTCCCGCTATCGGGGCGGGGCTGATCTGCGCGGCACTGTCCGCTTGGGCGGCAACCGCCATCGAGGTGGCGCTGCTGCGGAAATGCTTCGGAGCTTTCCTCATTGCGGTGGGGCTGATGGAGCTGTTCGAAAAAGAAAAAAAGCGGGACGGCTCCAGATGAGCCGTCCCGCCGTTCAGATTTGAGTGATGTCGTAGGGCGTTGTCTGATAGACGTAGTAATTCAGCCAGTTGGTGTAGAAGAGCTGCCCGGCGGAGCGCCACTGCACAATGGGGGGCTGGGCTGGGTCGTCGCCGGGGAAATAGTGCTTGGGCAGATTGATGGGCAGGCCCTTGTCCACATCCCGGAAATACTCCCGGGCCAGAGTGTCCGGGTCGTACTCCGGATGACCAGTGATGAAAAAGCGGCGGTTGTCCGCACTCTTCACGGCAAAGACCCCGGCCTCCGGGGAGACGGCCAACAGCTCCAGCCCAGGAATGCCGCGGACGTCCTCCTCGCGATTCTCGGTGTGTCGGGAGTGAGGCACGTAGAATACGTCGTCAAAGCCCCGGAAGAGGGGGGACTGCTTTTTCAGGGCGGTGTGGGGAAATACGCCAAAGAGCTTTTGCGGCAGGGAATATTTGGGAATGCCGTAGTGGTGAAACAGCCCCGCCTGGGCCCCCCAGCAGACATGCAGAGTGGAGTGGACGTGGGCGGTGGTCCAGTCCATAATCCGGCACAGCTCCGGCCAATAATCCACGTCGGTGAAGTCGTAGTTTTCCACCGGGGCCCCAGTGATAATCATGCCGTCGTACTTCCGCTCCTTGATCTGGTCAAAGGTGGTATAAAAGGAGGAGAGATGGTCCGCGTCAGTGTTTTGAGAGGTATGGCTGGCCATCTGGAGCAGTTCCACCTGGACCTGGAGCGGGGAGTTGGACAGCTTGCGCAGCAGCTGAGTTTCGGTGACGATCTTGGTGGGCATCAGATTGAGAATCAGCAGGTTCAGCGGGCGCATGTCCTGATGAATGGCCCGGTATTCAGTCATCACAAAGATGTTTTCCCCCTCCAGAGTGGCTCTGGCGGGCAGGGAATCAGGGATTTTAATGGGCATGGAAGCACCCTCCTGTGGATTCATTTTCTATATATAAGGGTATCACATGCACTGTCGTTCCGCAAGAGGAAATCCTGCGGCCAACTGTCCGCACAAGGAGGACATCTGCGGCGAAAACAGAGGAGTTTTCGTCATAAAAAGGGGAGCTGTGGAAAAAAATAAAAAAACTTGAAAAAAACTATTGACAAAGGAGGATACGGGTGGTATTATATCGAAGCTGTCTGCGAGGACAGGACAGTGGAAACATCGCCAACAGAGGCTGGAAGAAAAAACTTTGAAAAAAGTCGAAAAAGTTCTTGACAAAGGTTGGGCGATGTGGTAAACTGAAAATCCGCTGCAAGAGCAACGGAGCCACAGCGGGACTGAGAGCGGGCGCGAAAAAAGTTTGAAAAAAACTTGAAAAAAGTGCTTGACAAGCGAGAAACGATGTGGTAAGATAACTCCCGCCGCTGAGCGAGCGGCGTGCACCTTGTAAATTTAACAACGT
>CATKHE010000304.1 GCA_949747935.1 uncultured Eubacteriales bacterium | reverse complement strand
GGAATTTGGCCAGCTCCTTGCCCTTGAGGCGGGTAAGCTCCTTCCCGTCGATGACGATGGAGCCGGCGGAGGGCCGGTCGATGGTGGACACGCAGTTTAGCAGGGTGGTTTTGCCCGACCCGGAGGGCCCCATCACCCCCACGAATTCCCCCGCCTCCAGAGACAGGGACACCCCGTCCAGGGCCCGGGTCAGCGACCCGCCCTTTCCATAAACCTTTTTCAGGTCGGTAACGGTTAAAATCTCAGACATCGTGTTTTCTCCTTTTCCAATTAAGCTGTTGGTTCCCCACAGAGGGGAGGGATATTATCTGACCTGTACCACTGCGAAGGGGGCGGGGCGGACCGCCGTTCCGCTGTTGGGAAGGCTTCGATATGCCAGTTCCTGGGTGTAGGCCGCCAGCAGGGCCAGCAGCAGGGCGAGGACACACAGTCCGGTTTTGATCTTTTCTGTCATAGCGCATCGGCTCCCTTCGTTTAACTGTACTAGAGCATATCATACAGTTGTGAAAATGCACGAAAGGAAATATAAGGATTTTCTTAAGGACGGATTAAGATTTTTTAAGGCGGCGCAGTTGAAGGCTGTGCCGAATAGGGCCTTGATTTTCTTCCTCGAATATGCGATACTGATATAAAATAGAGAGGGAGGCGGGGCTATGCTTGAGATACGCGGCCTGTGCAAGAGCTACGGTGGGCGGCAGGTGCTCTCGCCCGCCAGTTTCGTCCTGCCTCCGGGCCAGTGCCTGGGGCTGGCAGGACACAACGGCTCGGGAAAGTCCACCCTGCTGCGGCTCATCGCCCAGCTGGAAAAGCCGGACGGGGGTGACGTCCTCTATCAGCGGAAAAGCGTCCTGGGCGACCGGCAATTTCTGCGGAGCCGCCTGGGCTATGTCCCTCAGAGCCCGGAGCTGGCCCGGGAGCTGACGGTCCGCCGGCAGCTCCAGCTGTGGCAGGCGGCCTGCGGGCAGTCCGGCCCCCTCCCGGAGGACGTCCTGGACCTGCTGGGGCTGGACGTTCTGCTGAAAACCCCCATCCGTGCCCTGTCCGGAGGGATGGCCCAGCGGGTGAGCATCGCGATGGCCCTGCTGTCCCGGCCCCAAATCCTGCTGATGGACGAGGCCGCTTCCGGCCTGGATGGGGGCTACGTTCCAAAGCTGCTGGACTGGCTGGAGGACTTCATGTCGGGCGGCGGCAGCCTGATCTGGTGCAGCCACCACCCCGACGAGCTGTCCCGGTTGTGCGGGGCGGTGCTCACCCTGGAAAACGGAAACCTGGTCACAT
The DNA here is from genome assembly GCA_949747935.1 of uncultured Eubacteriales bacterium. Next base: position 5,711 of record CATKHE010000304.1, on the reverse strand, counting down.
AAAGGAAGAGGAGGATACGAAATGATTTGCAGAAACTGCGGAAACGAGATGCGCCCTGACGCCCGGTTCTGCCCCCACTGCGGCGCCGTGAACGGGGAGAGCCCCGGGGCCGGCGTATACGCCGGCCCCGAGGCCCCGATCAGCGGCGGTAGGAAGAAAAAGACCGGCCTGGTTATCGGTGCGGCCGCAGCCACCGCCGCGGTGATCGCCGTCGCGGCGTTTGTGCTGCTGGGCGGCCTGTTCGGCAGCCCGAAGGGACAGGTGGAAAAGGCGCTGATCAAAAGCGCCGCCGCCTATGCGGCGGCAGAGAAGCGGCTTGGCCTGCCCGACACCGGAGAGTGGGAGCAGGACAGAGCCGTCAGTCAGACGATGGACCTGGAGCTGAAGAGCGTCAACGGAGAACTGGTGGGCTATGACCTGTCCGCCCTGGAGGGGCTGGGCCTGGGGCTGTCCATGGATTACAGCGGCGCGGACCGCTGGCTGGCCTACGGCCTGCGGGCCTTCTGGGGAGAGGAGGAGCTGCTGGGTCTGTGGGTCAAGGCGGACGACGATGAGCTGTATTTCAACTCCCCTCAGATCACCGGACAGACCTGCTACGGCGTAAATACCGAGACCCTGGGGGCCGACCTGAAAGCTATGGACAGCGAAGGCGCGGGCGAGCTGGAGGATGTCAGCTTCAATCTCTTTGACCTGATGGACACGGTGCTGGACAGCATGGATGAGGGGAAACTGGAGAAGACGGCTGAGGAGGCCAACCGAGCCCTGTGGGAGGCCGTCAAGGTGAAGAAGATGGGCGGCAGGACCCTCTCCATCAACGGAACAGAGACCAAGACCGACGCTTACCGTGTAATTATTCCCCAAAAGGATTTGGAGGACTATGTGTCCGCCATGGAGGAACTGATGTCCACTGCGGATTACCTTGCGGTCTATGAGGAGCTGATGGCGTACATGGGGGTGCCACAGGAGGAGATCGACGACCTGGTGGAGGAGCTGGAGGAGCTGGAGCTCTACGGCGAGCTGGCCGACGCGCTCAGAGAGCTGATCCGGGAAACCGGCGACCTAGAACTGGACATCTGCCTCAGCGGCGGCTATATCTCTGCCGTGCGCTATGAGGACGAGATCTGGAACGAAGATGTGGAGTTGACCGTCTATCTGGGCGGCGGCGAGGAGTATGTGGACGATCTGGGGATAGAGATTGAGACGGAAGGGGTCAAGGTCACAGTGAGCTCTTCCGGGGACCACGGCCTGAAAAACGGCGTCTACACCGACGAGACCAGCATCCGCTTCCGGCAGAACGGCGTCAATCTGGCCCGGGTGACCTCTGAGCTGCGCTACGACCCCAAGAGCGGAGACGACAATTTCCAGTGGGGGCTGGATGTAAACAGCTCCGGACTGCTCCTCCTCTCCCTGAAGACGGAAGGCTGCCTGCTGGCGGAGGACAGACAGATATCTCTGTCGCTGGAGGACATTACCCTGGGTTCCATGGGAACGGACATCTGCTCCCTGGCTTTCCGCTGGACCGTAAGCGGCCGGGCCGAGAGAACCTCCATCGAGAACCCGAGGCTGGTCACCCGGATGACCGAGGAGGAGCTGATGGAGATGGTGCTGGACACCCAGCAAAATGTTCTGGACTGGTCCAATGAGATGGAGCAGCTGTTCCTCTCCCGCCTGCCCGCCGAGCTGCTCTACGACATGATGTATTGATGGATACCCTTCGGTTTTTTGGAATTTATCTGAATCTGACCCTGGGCAGGCTCTGCCAGCAGCGCTGGCTGCTGGCAGGGCTGGCCCTTTTGTGCCTTCTTCTGCCCCTGGGGGCGGGCCGGGCCGCCGGCGAGCTGCTGTCCCGGGGGGTGGACTTCTCCCCTGTGACCCTGGCTGTCTCCGCCCCTGAAGGGGACCAGGTCCCCCTCCAGCTGGAGCAGTTCATGGGGGAAATGGAGGACGTCGCTCAGTACTGCCGGATCGTCTCTATGGACGAGGTGGCCGCCCTGGCCGCCCTGGCCCGGGGGGAGGTCGCCGCCGTGCTGGACCTGCCCCAGGATTTCATCCGGGGAGTCATGTGGGGAGAGAACCCCGACCTGCGTCTCATCGTGTCCGGAGACCGGCCTCTGGAGGCCCTGCTGCTGCTGTGGGTGGGCCAGAGCGCCAGCGACATCCTCTCCGCCTTCCAGAGCGGGGTATACGCCGTGCTGGACCTCTACGAGGAGGCTCCGCCTCCCGGCCTCACCCGGGACCAAGTGGTTTTTGACATCAACCTGCGTTATATTTCCCTGGCCCTGGACCGGACGGGTATGTTTCAGACCAGAGAGCTCTCGGCCACCCGGACCCTGCCCGTCCCTCTGCACTACGCCCTGGCCCTGCTCTCCTACTTCGCCCTGTCCGCCGCTCCCCTGTTCGTTCCCATCTACAGCGGCGGCTGGCTGCGTCCCCAGCAGCGGCTGCGGGCCGCCGGCCGGGGTGTGGCCGTGGGATACTGGGCCGGCGTGTTCGCCGGAGCCATCCTTTTGCTCCCGCTCCTGCTCCCCGCCCTGCTGCTGGCAGGGGGCGGGCCCTCCTTGCCCCTGCTCGGCGCGGCCCTGGGGATGGCCCTGTTCTGCTCAGTGTTCTCCTCGGTGTGCTGCCTGGTCTCCCGAAGCGCCGCCGGCTGCGGGCTGCTGGCATTCACCGTCTCCCTGGCCGCTTTGGCCCTGGCCGGCGGGATCGTCCCACCGGTCCTGCTCCCCGGCCCGGTGCGGGGACTGAGTGTCCTCTCCCCGGTAAGCTGGCTCCAGCGGCTGGCCGTCGGGGCTGTGGGCCGCCCGCCGGACCCCTCCGCCGTGCTCTGCCTGACGGCCTCCGGGGCGGTCCTGGCGGTCCTGGCCCTGTCCCTGTACCGCCGCCGGACAGACAGCGGGGAGGTGGGACTGTGAGCTTCTTCCTCACTCTGTTCAAAACCGCCCTTCTGTCCCGCCGGCGGGGCTGGCTCCTGCTTTTTCTTCTGCCCCTCACCGCCTTCGGGGCCAGGGCTCTCCTCCCCCCGGAGGAGGTATCCACTCCCGTCCAGGCGGGGGTAGTCCTCCCCAAGTCGGGGGGCGAGATCTTCTGGCAGCGGCTGGAGGAGCGCTCCGGTCTGGTGGTCACCTTCCACCGCGCCGCCCTGTCCCAGGCGGAGGGACAGGTGGCGGCGGGCCGCTGGGACTGCGCCCTGGTGCTCCCCGACGACTTTGAGGCCCGGCTGGACCGGCTGGAGACGGATGGGCTGTTCACCCTGCTCATCGGTCCCGGTTCCACTGTCTACCCCATGGTGCGGGAGACGGCCGCTGCCTGTGTGGCCGAGCTGGTCTCCCCCGGCATAGCGGAGGAGTACCTGCTGGACAGCGGCATTACAGCGGAGGACGGGCTGGAGGCCGTCCGTCCCCGGCTTCAGGAGGTCCTGCTGGACCAGGACCGGGTGCTCATCTCCATGGAGACCCTGGACGGCCGCCCGCTGGACCCCCTCGTCCTGGCGGACAGCGGAGTGGACGTCCTGCTGTCCGGACTGACCGCCATCCTGCTGCTGGTCTGGGCCCTGCTGGCCGCTATGGACCTGGGCCGGTGGCTGGACAGTCCCTTTGTCCGGCGGCTGCTCCCCCTCCGGAGCGTTCCGGCCCTGCTCCTGCCCCGGCTGGGGGCGGCCCTGGTCCCGGCCCTTTGCGCCGGCGCCCTGGCCCTGCTGGCGGCGGACCATCCTCTCCCCCGTGTTCTGGCCCTGATCCCCTATCTGCTGTTCTGGGGGGCGGTCGCCCTGGCGATGGCCCGGCTGCGCCCGGTGTGGAGTGCCCTGCCCGCGCTGCTCCCCTTTGTCCCGGTGCTGGGACTGGTCCTGTCCCCGGTACTGCTGGACCTGTCCCCCATTTTCCCTGCCCTGGGACCGGTGATTCGCTGGAACCCCGTCACACTCTACCTCCGGGCCTGCGGCGGTTCCTGGCAGGACGGAGCGGTCCTGGCGGCGGCGGGCGGGGTCCTTCTGGCCCTGCCGCTCCTCCTGAAGCGCAAACAAGCATAAGAAAGCGGCCCGGCGGACTCCCCGCCGGGCTGCCAGCCTATATAAAGGAGGAAAGAAGAAAACCGCTGTCCTTTGTGGAAACGCCGGAAGGCGTCTGAGCCGGGGCGGTTCGCCACCCGCCCCAGTTCATTCTATGCCGCCGGAGGGATTTGGTCACAGCAGCAGAAGCCAGATCAGCCAGCCCGCTGAGGCCAGGGCCGCCCCTACCGCCCCCCAGGCGGGAGCGGGAATGCGCTCCAGCCGCCGGTTCCAGACCTTGCCCTGCCTGATATAGCCGTCGGCGGCCTGCCGGGCCTCCCGCAGTACCTTATCGGCGCTGACCCCTTCCCGGGCCAGGGCCTCCTCCTTGACAATGAAGATGGCCTCCTCAAAGAGCCGGGGGTCGGGGGATTTTACCAGAATCACCTGCCGGGTGATGCCTTTCACCATAAATGTCACATCCTTTGCCAGCGTTTTCCTCTAGTCTGCCCCGGTTTGGGCCTGGATATCCAAAAAAATGTCCGTGTCCGGCGGGCCTCAGCTCAGCAGAAGCTCCAGCTCCTCCACCTCCATCCCCGGCTGGAGGGCCATGCTGACGCCGTAGCCGATGACCTTGGACAGGTCGTTCACCTGACTGTCGATGTCCTTGGGGGTGACCAGCAGGTCCCGCCCCTCCCCCAGGTCGGGGAGCTCCTCCGTCCCGAGGAGGTCGGCGGCCAGGGTGGCCCCGTCCACCACCGTGGGCACGCCCACAGCGATGACGGGCACGCCCAGGGTGTCACGGGTGAGGCCCATACGGTGATTGCCCACCCCGGAGCCGGGAGTGATGCCCGTGTCGGCAATCTGGACCGTCTTGCACAGCCGCTTCAGCGACCGGGAGGCCAGGGCGTCCACCGCCACCACACAGGAGGGCTGTATCTTCTCACACACTGCCCGGACGAGCTCGCCGCTCTCCACGCCGGTGGTGCCCAGCACCTCGGCTGCCAGAGAGGCCACCGGACGCAGGGAGCCGAAGTGCTCCGGCATTTGCCGCACCAGGTGGCGGGTGACCAGGATGTTCTGGTGAACCTTGGGACCGATGGCGTCGGGGGTGATGGCCCGGTTGCCCAGCCCCGCCACCAGCACCAGACCGTTCTGGGGTATCTCCCGGATCAGCTCAGACAGCTCCCCCGCCACCGCCCGGACGGCCCGCTGAAAGATCCCCTCCTCCCGGTTGGCCAGCCCCTCCAGGGTGAGGGTGACATAATTTCCTCGGGGTTTGCCCAGAGCCCGCTCCCCCTCCTTGCTCAGCACCCTGACGGTGCTCACAGGGACGCCCTCCCGGAGGACGTCCCGGGCTTCCACCCCGGGCAGAGCGGTGAGTTCTCCCGCCTGTTCCTGCCAAAGCTCCCTGGCCTCCAGGGCCAGGTCCGTCCGCCTCATGCGCATGGACCGCGCCTCCCTCATATGCAAGATGCAGTGGAATATTCTTCTTGTACCCCTAGCTTTTGCCGGTTTTGAAAAACTATCCCGCCAAGATAAAAAAATTTGAAAAAACAGTTGATTTTTTCCGAAAGCGATGGTACAATACAAATCTGCATGGGCGTATTGACGCTCAAATCAAAGATGAAAATCGGAGGAGGTGTTTGGTTTGCCGAATATTAAGTCTGCTAAGAAGCGCGTTCTGGTGTCTCAGGCCAAGGCCGCGCAGAACAAGGCCGCGAGG
>CATKHE010000303.1 GCA_949747935.1 uncultured Eubacteriales bacterium | reverse complement strand
CCGTCCCCTCAACCCTGGCGGGATTTCCCGAAAAGTTGCATGTTCGCGTACACCTTACGGAACCGAGGGGAAACTGCGCCCTTTTTTCGACAAAACTTCCTCTGTGCGGGCGGCTGGATCTCTGTTATAATAGGGGAATCAAGAAAGGTCGGGAGGAAGCACCATGCAGACAAAAGAAACCGCCGGGGAGCGGATGGGCATATACATCCACATCCCTTTCTGCCGCGGCAAGTGCGACTACTGCGACTTCTACTCCCTGCCGGGCCGGGAGGACCGGATGGAGGACTGTCAGAGGGCGCTGCTGGCCCACCTGAAGGAGACCGCCCCCATGGTGAGGGGCTGTTCGGTGGACACGGTATATTTCGGCGGCGGCACCCCCAGCTTTTACGGGGCGAAGCGGCTGCGGGAGCTGCTGTCCGCCGTTAGGAAGCACTACCGGCTGGAGAGGGGGGCGGAAATCACCTTCGAGGCCAACCCGGACAGCGTCGATTTCAAGTCCCTGCGGGCCCTGCGGAGGGCCGGGTTCAACCGGGTCTCCTTTGGCTATCAGTCGGCCTGCCCGGCTGAGCTGAGGGCTGTCCGCCGCCCCCACACGGTGGAGCAGGGGGACGAGGCGGTGGCCGCCGCCCGGCGGGCCAAGCTGGGCAATCTGTCCCTGGACCTGATCTACGGCCTGCCCGGACAGACCATGGACAGCTGGCGGGAGACGGTGGAGCACGTCCTGGCCCTGAGGCCGGAGCATCTGTCCTGCTACGGACTGAAGGTGGAGGAGGGCACCCCCCTGGCCACCCGGGTGGAGGCCGGAGCGGTCCTGCCCGGCGACGACCTCCAGGCCGACATGTACCTGTGGACGGTGGACCGGCTGGCCGGGGCGGGCTATGAGCAATATGAAATTTCCAACTTTTCCAGGCCCGGCTTTGCCTCCCGGCACAACCTGCGCTACTGGCAGCTGCGGCCCTATCTGGGCTTCGGGCCGGGGGCCCACTCCGACTTCGGCGGGCGGCGGTACTCCTGGGTCCGGGACCTGGAGGGCTATATCAGCGGCGTGCTGGAGGGGGGAAAGCTGCTGGACAGTCAGGACCTGATCCCGGAGGCGGAGCGGGGGAGCGAATACCTGATGCTGGGCCTGCGCACCGCTCACGGCATTGAGGAGTGGGAGTACCGGGGGCGTTATTTTATGGATTTCTCCCCCGTTGAGGCCCGGCTGGAGGAGTTCCGGGCCCAGGGCTGGGCGGAGCGGACGGCGGAGGGCCGCTGGCGGCTCACCCCCCGGGGCTTTCTGGTGTCCAACCAGCTCATCGGCGACCTGCTGGAGCGGCAGGAGCGGGTCCGGCTGGCCGAGCTTCTACCCAAGGTCCAGGCCCGCTACCAGGAGAGACGGCAGATATGATCCGCCCTCGACAACCGCAATTTTTACAGGAAATGACAGCTAAATTCTGAGCATCGGACAGCGGATGGACAAAATTTCCTCCGCTGTCCGTCTTTTTTAACAATTCGTCCCCGTCCACGCAATTTTTGTTGCAAGCGGGGTATAATAGTGCTATAATATATCCGGTTTGTTATGCCCTGCCTGAAACAGGGTTTTCTTTTGATATTACATATGGCCGCTTCGCCATATCTTCTATAGATTCCAAGACTTGGAAAAGAGGGTGCTGTCGTTTGACAAAATATTTGATACATGGGGGAAATTTCCTCCACGGAACCATCCAGATCAGCGGAGCCAAAAACGCCGCTGTCGCCATTATTCCCGCCGCGCTGCTGGTAGACGGGGTCTGCCGCATTGAAAATGTCCCGCAGATCAGCGACGTGACGCTGATTCTTCAAATTTTACAGGAGCTGGGCGCGGATATCCGTGTGGTAAACCGGACTACCATCGAGGTAGACTGTTCTCATATCCGCAACCGGCAGGTTCCCTACGAGCTGGCCCGGAGAATCCGCGCCAGCTACTACCTTGTGGGCGCTCTGCTCAGCCGGTTCGGCTGGGCGGAGGTCCCCCTGCCCGGGGGCTGCGACCTGGGCGGCCGGCCTGTGGACCAGCATATCAAGGGTTTTGTGGCCATGGGGGCCGAGGTGGACGTGCGCAACGGCCTGATTTACGCCCGGGTGCCCAACGGGGCCCGGCTGTCCGGCGGGCAGGTCTATCTGGATATTGTCTCCGTGGGGGCCACTATGAACATCATGTTGGCCGCCACCCTGGCTGACGGCCTCACCATCATTGAAAACGCCGCCAAGGAGCCCCACATTGTGGACCTGGCCAACTTCCTCAACTCCATGGGGGCGGATATCCGGGGCGCCGGCACTGATGTGATTAAAGTCCGGGGCGTGGCCCGCCTGAAGGGCGGCTCCTACTCCATCATCCCAGACCAAATCGAGGCGGGCACCTATATGGCCGCCGTGGCCGCCGCCGGGGGCGAGGTGCTGATTAAAAACGTTATCCCCAAGCACCTGGACTGTATCACCGCCAAGCTGGTTGAGATGGGGGTGGAGGTGGAGGAACAGGACGACGCCCTCCTCCTGCGCCGGGAGGGCCCCATGGGCCGGGTGAATGTGAAGACCATGCCCTATCCCGGCTTCCCCACCGACATGCAGCCCCAGATTGCCGCCGCCCTGTGTGTGGCCCAAGGGACAAGCGTCCTCACCGAGGGGGTGTGGGACAACCGTTACCGCTATGTGGACGAGTTCCGCCGCATGGGGGCCCACATCCAGGTGGACGGCAAGGTGGCCGTCATCGAGGGGGTGGACCACCT
>CATKHE010000302.1 GCA_949747935.1 uncultured Eubacteriales bacterium | reverse complement strand
TTCTCGATGCTCTTGGCCCCCAGCAGGAGGGTGAGCAGGGTGCCCACCACCACCACCACATGGAAGGGGACCACCGAATAGTCCGACAGGGAGAAGGACTCGAACCAGGGCTGGGGGTCAACCGTCATCAGCGACCCGCCCACCGAGGCGGCGAAGGCCTTGAGCACATAGGAGATGATTACCGCGTAGCCCAAGGCGATGCACATGGAGCCCGCCAGAGGCAGCCAGCCCAGCAGGCCGCCCGCCGTGCCCAGGCTCTTCTTCCGGCTGGCCCAGGCCATCTCATAGGAGCCCAGGGTGCCGGTGTGGGCCCGGCGGCCCACGGCGTACTCCGCCGACAGGCCCACCGTACCGAACAGTATAATAAAGAACAGGTAGGCCAGCAGGAAGGCGCCGCCGCCGTTGCTGCCCATCTTAGCGGGAAAGCCCCACACGTTGGCCATGCCCACGGCCGAGCCTACCGCCGACAGGACGAAGCCCCAGCTGCTGGAAAACCGGTGTTTTCTATTTTCCATGCTCATTCTAACTCTCCTCAATAATGTCATTTGTCGCTCTTTTTTGGTTCTGTGCGAGCTGTACGGATCATTATACTATAAAATGAACAAAAACACAATCAGAAATTCTTATTTTTTCACAAAAATCACTGGACTTGTGGGACAAAGCGTGGTATGATAAATAAGAGCATCGCTATATTGCGAAAAAGGAGTAATGCCTGATGAGAATTTATCGTGAAAAAGACTATGAGGCCATGAGCCGCCGTGCCGCCCATGTGATCGCGGCGGAGGTTATCCGCCGCCCCGACTGCGTGCTGGGGCTGGCCACCGGCTCCACCCCCATCGGCACATACCAGCAGCTGACCGCTTGGAATCAGGCGGGAGAGTTCAGCTTCCGGGAGGTCCGAACCGTCAACCTGGACGAGTACAAGGGCCTGGCCCCCGACCACGACCAAAGCTACCGCTATTTTATGCAGCACAACCTCTTCGACCATGTGGACGTCGTCCCTGAAAACACTCAGGTGCCCGACGGTCTGGCCGCCGACCCCGCCGCCGAGTGCGCCCGGTACGACGCCTATATCGCCTCTTTGGGCTATGCCGACCTGCAGCTGCTGGGCCTGGGCCGGAACGGCCACATCGGCTTTAACGAGCCGGGGGACAGCTTCATTAAGGAGACCCATGTGGTGGACCTGACCCAGAGCACCATCGACGCCAACGCCCGCTTCTTCGCCTCCGCCGACGATGTGCCCCGTCAGGCTCTGACCATGGGCATTGGCTGCATTATGGCGGCCCGCCGGGTGCTGGGGGTGGCCAGCGGCGCGGACAAGGCAGATGCGGTGTACAACGTGGTCTGCGGCCCCATCGATCCCCACTGTCCCGGTTCCATCCTCCAGCTTCACCCCAACGTGGTGCTGGTGGCCGACGAGGCGGCGCTGAGCAAGGTGATTGCCGCGGGGGTGTCCGTATGCGGATAACCGGCGGTCAGGTCTTCGATTTGAAACAGGGCTTCACAGCCCGTGATCTCTGTACGGACGGCGGGCTTCTGTCCCGGACCAGCGGCGACGGCACGGTTCTGGACGCCAGCGGCTGCTACGTCATCCCCGGTCTGGTGGACGTCCACTTCCACGGCTGCGTGGGCGAGGATTTCAGCGATGCCACCCCCGACGGCCTGCAAAAAATCGCTGATTTCGAGCTGTCCCAGGGGGTCACCTATATCTGTCCAGCAGGCATGACCCTCCCGGAGGATCAGCTGACGGCCATCTGTAAAAACACCGCCGCCCACCGGGCAAAAAATTCCGGCGGCGCCGAGGTGGTGGGGGCCCATCTGGAGGGACCCTTCCTGTGCATGGCCAAGAAGGGGGCGCAGAACGGAGACTATCTCCACGCCCCCGACGCCGAAATGCTCAAGCGCCTCCAGGAGGCCGCCGAGGGCTGCGTGAAGCTGGTCACTCTGGCCCCGGAGGAGCCCGGGTCTGAGAAATTTATCAAGGCAGCGGTGGAGATGGGCATCCATGTCTCCGTAGGGCACACCGTGGCCGACTATAACACGGCCAGAGCTGCCTTTGAGGCGGGGGCCGACCACGCCACCCACCTGTTCAACGCCATGCCCCCCTTCGCCCACCGGGACCCCGGCGTGATTGGCGCAGCCTTTGACGTACCCGGGGTTCAGCCCGAGCTGATCTGCGACGGCGTCCACATCCACCCCGGCGTAGTGCGGGCGGCGTTCCAGCTCTTCGGCCGGGAGCGGATGATTATTGTCTCCGATTCCCTCCGGGCTGCCGGCATGCCCGACGGGGAGTACCCCTTCGGCGGCCAGATGATCGAGGTCCACGGCAGTCGGGCCACCATCCTGGGCCATCCGGAGACCCTGGCCGGTTCCGTCACCAGTCTGATGGGCTGCCTGCGTCAGGCGGTGTCCTTCGGCATCCCCATGGCCGACGCGGTGCGGGCCTGCACCTATAACCCCGCCAGGTCCATCGGCATCGAGGACCGCGTCGGCACCCTTGACATCGGCAAGGAGGCCAGCGCCGTCCTGCTGGACCAGAAGGACCTGTCCATCAAGGCCATCGTGTTTAAGGGACAGGTGGTGTAAATCTGTTGGAACGGGCGGGTCCGCCTGCCTTTCCAAATATAATCCACGGGCCGGGAAGCTACTCCATCACTATAGCCCCCGGCACCAAACAAAAAGGAGGAAAAAAACCGCTGCGGCTTGCGGTGCGGCAGTGTGGAGACCTGTCGTAAAGTTCCCGGGGACTAAGATGCTCCGGGACGAGGTGAAGGGGCGGAGGCCGCTTCATCAAAGCCGAAGAAACATGGCAACTCTGAATCTGAAGGGCATCACCAAGATCTATCCCCACAGCGGAGACCAGAAGAAGGCGAAGAAGAAAAAGGGCGAGCCTGAGAAGAAGACCAATCTGCAGGTGACTGACCAGGGTGTGATTGCTGTTCAGCAGTTCAACCTGGACATCGCCGACAAGGAGTTCATCGTGCTGGTCGGCCCCTCCGGCTGCGGCAAGTCCACCACCCTGCG
>CATKHE010000301.1 GCA_949747935.1 uncultured Eubacteriales bacterium | reverse complement strand
GTCACCATGACCGGACCCCGCACCGATATTAATGAGATTGTGGCGGTAGGAGACCTGTTTGTAGGGGTGTCCCGGGCGGCTCTGGAGGCGATGGCCGCGGGAAAGGCGGTCATCGTGGCGGGCAACGAGGGCTATCATGGTCTGTTCGGACCGGACAAGCTGGCCGAGGCCCAGGCGGGCAACTTTTGCTGCCGGGGACTGCCCCTGTCCGCACCACAGGTCTTGCTGTCCGATATCGCCGCCGCCTTCGACCTGCCCAGGAAGGAGCGGGAGCGCCTGGGGGCCTATGGCCGACAGATCATCTTCGACTGCTACTCGGTGCGCAGGATGGCGGCCGACTGCCTGGCCATGTATGGCCAGGTGCGGAGAAGAAAATATCATGTGGTTATGAGCGGCTACTACGGCTTTGGCAACGCCGGGGACGACGCAATTCTGGAATCCATCCACCAGGCGATCCGTTCTGTCAGCGATGAGGTGTCTGTGACCGTACTGTCCAACGACCCGGACCAGACCCGGCGGCAGTATGGGGTGGAGGCCGTCCCCCGATTCCGGGTGTGGCGGGTGTTCCAGGCCCTGCGCCGGTGTGACGCCCTGCTGTCCGGGGGCGGCAGCCTGCTCCAGGACGCCACTTCCACTCGCTCTTTGGTCTACTATCTGTCGGTGATCCGCTGCGCCCAGCTGTTGCGCAAGCCGGTCATGCTCTATGCCAACGGCATTGGCCCGGTGCGCAGGCCGGCCAACCGCCGCCGGGTGAAGCGGGTGGTGGAGGGCGCCTCCCTGGTCACCCTCCGGGACCACGCCTCCGCCCGGGAGCTGGAGGAGATGGGGGTTGCCCGTTCCGTCCAGGTCACCGCTGACCCAGTGTTCCATCTGGAGCCGGCGGGGGAGGAGCGGACGGCCCAACTGCTGGCCGGGGCCGGACTGGAGGGTACAGAGTCCTTTGTGGTGGTCTCAGTGCGGGAGTGGCGAGACGTGGGGGACTTCTGGATCCAGCTGGCCCGGTTGTGCGACCATTTGAGCCGCGTCCATGGACTGAAGATTCTCTTTCTGCTGATGCAGCCCGAGCGGGACCGGGAGGTTACCGCCCGGGTCCGGGAGCGGATGGAGGAGCCCGCCTGCGTGCTGGACGAGCCCTGCACCCCCCGGGAGCTGATGGGGGTCCTGGGCCGGTCACGGCTGTGCGTGGCCATGCGGCTGCACACCCTGATTTTCGCCGCCCGAATGGCGGTGCCCGCACTGGGGCTGGTCTACGACCCCAAGGTGGACAGCTATCTGGAGGAGTTGGGGCTGCCCGCCGCCGGCGATGTGGAGCGCTTCGACGGTCAGGAGGCCATCCGCCGGGCCAACGCACTCATGGCCGATTATGACAACGTGCTGGCCCGCCTGCGGGAGAAGTCCGCCCAGCTCTCCCAGGCGGCAGAGGAGAACGAGCAGCTTCTGCTGGAATTGCTGGAGCGGACGAAAAACCGCCCTTAAAATCCCACTCGACTGTTGGTCGAGTGGGAAAATGGAGCGGATTTCTTGACAAAATCCCCTCTCCAGGCTAGATTGGAGACAGGCCGTTCCCGCTGGGGGCGGCTGATTCCAACCTTTGAGGAGGTATTCTGATGGAAGAAAAAGCATCCTTTGGCGCCTACATCCGGAGGAAGCGGCTGGAGGTGGGGCTGACCCAAAAGGAGCTGGCCGGGCGGCTGTTCGTCACTGAGTCCAGCGTGAGCAAATGGGAGCGGAACCTGTCCTATCCAGACGTCTCACTGATCACGGCCATCTGCCGGGAGCTGGGCATCTCCGAACATGAGTTTTTCACCGCCTGTGACGACGACCAGGCCCAAGTTGAGGAACGGCAGGCCGTCATCTGGCGGAGGGTCAAGCTGTGGTTCCGCCGGTGCTGTCTGGCGGGCTACGCACTGGCCCTTGTGGTGTGCCCCATCTGCGATCTGGCCGTCAACCACACTCTGAGCTGGTTTTGGATTGTCCTGCCTGCGCTGGCGTTGTCCTTCTGCGTTACCAACATGCCTTGGCTGGTGGAGCGGAACCGCCTGTCTGTCTGTCTGGGGGCGGGGACGGCGTGCTTACTCCAGCTGCTTCTGGCCAGCTGGTTCTATGTGGGAGAACGCTGGCTCCTGGGTGGGCTGGCCATCACGGCGGTGAGTCTGGCCCTGCCCTGGGGCTGGTGGGCCATCTGGCGGTTTTATGGGGAGCATGTCCTGCCGCTGTGCGTCACGCTGACCTCGGTATGGGTGTTTCCCCTGCTGGCGGTGATTCACCTTTTTGCCGGCGGGGACTGGCTGTTTCAGGTGTCATATCCTCTGGCGGCGGTAGGGGTTGTCTTTATGTGGGCATACTTTATCTGTCTGCGATATCTGCCCCTGAACCCCTGGCTGAAGGCCGGGGTGTTTACCCTGATTACCGCCGCGGCGTCCCCGGTGTTCAACGCCCTGTGCCGGCGTCTGATTCTCGGGACTGGAGGGCCCCGGGCGCTGGATCATGTTACACTGACCGTCCTGTTGGCGGTGTCCTTCCTTCTGCTGGTCATCGGGGGAATGAAGGCGGTTCGGCGTCGGGAGCTGTAAAGGCCCCTGGAGCTGTCTGGACACAAGCGAGAAACAGCAATCAGCTAAAGATCATGCCCGCCTCCCCGGAGGCGGGATATTTTAACAAAATAAAAAATAAAATAAAAGATTGACTTTAATAAAATTAAAGTGTATACTACAGTTATCCCCCGTCCAAGGGACGGGGCGCGGCCGTGAGGAAAAGAAAGGAGGACAGCCTGTGTCGATAGAACTGCTGCCCGAGTGGATGGCCGGGCTGGAGGAGGAGGACGTGGCCTTCATCAAAAAATTCGTCCTGGCGTCCGGGTCGCTGAAGGAGGTAGCAGGGCAGTACGGGGTGACCTACCCCACGGTGCGCCTGCGGCTGGACCGGCTGATTCAGAAGATCCGCCTCAGTGAGGATGTGGCCGCCGACCCCTACATCGCCACTATCAAGCGACTGGCGGTGAACGAGAAGCTGGACCTGGACACCGCGAAGCTGCTCATCGCGGAGTATAAGAAAACGAAAAATAAGGAGGAATTGTAATGGGGTTTAATCTTGGCGTGGGGCTTGTCGTGCTCCCAATCATGCTGCTTCTGTTTTTTCTGCCCATCGCCCTGTTGGTGGCACTCCAGGCCTGGCTGTGCAAAAAGAGCCTGAAGCTGGGGCTGATTCTGCCGGGGCTCTCCCTGGCCC
>CATKHE010000300.1 GCA_949747935.1 uncultured Eubacteriales bacterium | reverse complement strand
CTCGTCGCTGTCGGCCACCCCGGCGGTGGACTCCACCAGCGGACCGAAGAAGTCCGGGTGCTCCAGAATGGCCTCCATGCGGAACTGGGGGCCGTCCAGGTCGGGGAACTCCACCCTCATGGTCAGCCCGCCGCAGTCGGGGAACCGCAGACGGTCTCCCTCCAGCGCCGCGCCGGGGACCAGCTCCGCCACGCGCCGCAGGACGCGCTCCTCCAGAGAGACGCCGGCCTCCGGCGATTTCTGCTCCGCCTGGACCGCAGGGGCTTTTTTCTTCAACCATCCGAACATCCGTGACACCCGCCTTTATCGTTCTGATTAGGGATATCTTTATTGTACCACCCCCTCAGAAATTTGTCAAGAAAATTAGAACATTGGTTTGACTTTTTTCCGGGCATGGTATATAATGCTGCGGTAGGGGAGGTGTGAACGGTGGACCGGGTCATTTTTCACTGCGATCTGAACAGTTTTTACGCCTCGGTGGAGCTGCTGTCCCACCCGGAGCTTCGGCATCTGCCGGTGGCGGTGTGCGGCGACCCGAACAGCCGCCACGGCATCATCCTGGCCAAAAACGAGCCCGCCAAGGTCTTCCAGGTGAAGACGGCGGAGACCATCTGGCAGGCCAAAAAGAAGTGTCCCGACCTGGTCCTTCTGCCGGCCCACCACGGGCTGTACCAGGAATTTTCCCGTAAAGTAAATTCCCTTTACCAGGAGTACACCGACCTGGTGGAGCCCTTCGGCATCGACGAGAGCTGGCTGGACGTCACCGGCACCCTCCACCTCTTCGGCGGGGACCCCGCCGCCCTGGCGGACCGGCTGCGGGAGGAGCTGCGCGGCCGCTTCGGACTGACCATCTCGGTAGGGGTGTCCTTCAACAAGGTGTTCGCCAAGCTGGGCAGCGACTACAAAAAGCCGGACGCCACCACCGTCATCACCCGGGAAAACTTCCGGCAGGTGGTATGGCCCCTGCCGGTCACCGACCTGCTTTACGTGGGCCGGGCGGCGGCACAAACCTTTCAGAAATTCGGCGTGCGCACCATCGGCGACCTGGCCGCCTTCGACCGGGAACAGCTGTATACTCTGCTGGGCAAAAACGGCATCCAGCTCCACGAATTCGCCAACGGAGAGGACCGGTCCCCTGTGGCCCCCGCCGGGCAGTACACACCGCCCAAGTCGATCGGGAACGGCTACACCTTTCCACGGAATCTCCAGGGAAGGGAGGAGGTCAGGGCGGGGGTGGCCCAGCTGGCCGATCAGGTGGCGGTCCGGCTGCGCAGGCACGGCATGAAGTGTCAAGGAGTTTCGCTTGCCATACGGGATCCGGGCTTCCGGGACATCAGCCGTCAGTCCCGGCTGGACCCGCCCACCGATCTGGCCCGGGAGCTGACCCAGGCGGCCATGGAACTGGCGGACAGCTGCTGGAATATGGCCAGCCCAGTGCGGGCCCTGACGGTGACCGCCATCTACCTCATCCCCGCCGACGAGGCAGGGGCCCAGCTGGACCTCTTCTCTGCCGGGCAAGAGGAGAAGCGCCGCCGTCTGGAGCGGCTGGAGGGGGCCATGGACGCCATCCGGGCCAAGTACGGACCCGGGGCTATCGCCCCGGCCTCCGTCCCCCGGGACCCGGGACAGGAGCGCCACGCCCCGCCGCCGGGGGGCGGGAAATAGCGTGGTTGCACGCATCCTGTAGGGGCGGATATTATCCGCCCCTGCACACCTGTGCTAACAAAGGAAAAATCCGCATAATCTGGGACATGGAGGTGTTGTCCATGCCCCAGTCTTTTGTTGCCTTTTTCGAGCAAATGGCGGAAAATCCGCCCCTTTTGGGCGTTACTCTGCTCACTCTGGCCGTCCTGCTGGTCAACGGCTGGACCGACGCCCCCAACGCCATCGCCGGAGCGGTGGCGACAGGGGCGCTCCCGTTCCGGCCCGCTGTGGCGCTGGCGGCTGCGTGCAACTTCCTGGGGGTGCTGTGCGTCACGGCGGTGAACGCCTCGGTGGCCGAGACGGTCTACTCCATCGCCTCCTTCGGCGGGGGACCCGGGTCGGCACTTACCGCTCTGTGCGCCGCCATGGCGGCCATCGTCCTGTGGGCGGGGCTGGCCTGGTATTTCGGTATCCCCACCAGCGAGAGCCACGCCCTGGTGGCCGGCATCTCCGGAGCGGCGGCGGCCCTGGAGGGCTCCCTCTCCTGCGTCCGCTGGGACCGCTGGATGAGGGTGATTTTCGGGCTGATTCTGTCCGCCGCCGCCGGCTTCTGGGCCGGACGGGCTGCGCAGGGCTGCCTCAAGACTGTAAAGCTCCCCAACCGTACATTCCTTTTGGCTCAGCTCCCCGGGGCGGCAGCCACAGCCTTTCTCCACGGGGCGCAGGACGGACAGAAGTTCATCGGCGTCTTTCTTCTGGGGGCGGCCCTGGCACAGGGGAGGGCCGACGAGCAGACCTTCGCCATCCCCCTGTGGCTCATGGCTCTGTGCGCCCTGTTTATGGCCCTGGGCACCCTGATGGGGGGCCGGAAGATTATCGACACCGTGGGCCGGGAGATGGTCTCCCTGGGGCCGAGGGAGGGGCTGGCCGCCGACCTGGGAAATATCGCCTGCCTCGTTGCCGCCACCCTGCTGGGACTGCCCGTCTCCACCACCCACACCCGCACCTGCGCCCTGCTGGGAGTGGGCTCCGCCGGGGAGGACCGCCCCGACTGGGCGGTAGCCGGAAAAATCGCCCTGGCCTGGGCGCTCACCTTCCCCGGCTGTATGGCCATCGGGTACTGGATGGCAAGGGTGTTTCTCTCCCTGTAGGGGCGTACAGTGTGCGACCGCCCTTCTGCTGACAGCTCCTAAAAAGCGGGCAGGCAATGTCCGCCCCTACATACACCTCTAACCGCCCTCATACATAGCCTAATCTGGAAGCAGCCGTACAGGCGTCTTGCCTGCGAGTGCTCCAGAAAGGGTTCTTACATCGTGTTACAGGCACTTACCTGGGCCGCCGCCGGCACGGGCTTCACCGCCCTGATGACCGCCGCCGGGGCCGCCGTGGTCTT
>CATKHE010000299.1 GCA_949747935.1 uncultured Eubacteriales bacterium | reverse complement strand
TATGTTGAGGTTTCCGTCCCCTCAACCCTGGCGGGATTTCCCGAAAAGTTGCATGTTCGCGTACACCTTACGGAACCGAGGGGAAACTGCGCCCTTTTTCTCTTGACGAAAATCCCGGCGGACGGTATGATTTAGGGAGAAAAACAAGGAGGGGTAACCTATGACTTACCAAGAAATTTTAGCGGCCGCCCGGACGTGCAGCGGCCCATACTGTAAGGTCTGTCCGGTGTGCAACGGGCGGGCCTGTAAAAACGCCATGCCCGGCCCCGGTTCCAAGGGGACGGGGACCGTGGCCGCCCGGAACTACGACGCATGGCAGGAAATCTTTCTGAACATGGACACCATCTGCGCCAACGGCCCAGCGGACACCCGCTTCACGCTCTTCGGCCAGACCTATGACCTGCCCGTCTTCGCCGGTCCGGTGGGCGCGGTGAAGCTCCACTACGGCGACAAGTTCACCGACCAGGAATATAACGAGATTCTGGTCCCCGCCTGTGCTCAGGCCGGCATCGCTGCCTTTACCGGCGACGGTACCGACCCCGCCGTCTTCGCCGCGGCGGCAAGGGCCATCGGACAGAACGGCGGCAAGGGCATTCCCACCGTGAAGCCCTGGGACCGGGACACCCTCTTCGCCAAGCTGGACCAGGCCAAGTCCTCCGGGGCCCGGATGTTCGCCATGGACATCGACGCCGCCGGCCTGCCCTTCCTCAAGGGGCTGAATCCCCCCGCCGGTTCCAAGACGGTGGCCGAGCTGCGGGAGGTCATCGAGTACGCGGGAGTGCCCTTCCTCATCAAGGGAATTATGACCGTCAGGGGGGCGAGGAAGGCCCTGGAGGCGGGCGCGGCCGGCATTGTGGTGTCCAACCACGGCGGCCGGGTCCAGGACGGCGTGCCCTCCACCGCCGAGGTCCTCCCGGCCATCGCCGAGGCCGTCAAGGGACAGCTGGTGGTGATGGTAGACGGCGGTATCCGCTCCGGCGTGGATGTATGCAAGGCTCTGGCCCTGGGGGCCGACGCCTGTATTCTGGCCCGGCCCTATGTTACCGCCGTCTACGGCGGCGGCGCCGAGGGAGTCAGGGCGCTCACCAATAAGCTCCAGTCCGAGCTGGCCGATACCATGGCCATGTGCGGCGTCCACTCCCTGGCGGAAATCTCTAGAGACATGATCTTCTGATTCCACTTGACATATGAATACGTAAAATGCCCGTGATCCACTGTGTGGCAGTGGATCACGGGCATTTGAAATGAATTCTGTTATCAGGCTTGAGGCAAAAAGAAAAGCCGGAGTATTCCACAGGAATACTCCGGCTGGTCCGAGTGACTGGATTCGAACCAGCGGCCTCTTGAACCCCATTCAAGCGCGATACCAAACTTCGCCACACCCGGAAATTACCGGCACTCAGTACCAGACAGCTTATGTATGATACCACGCCGTCGGAAAAAAATCAACCCCTTTTTCAAAAAAATTTTCCCATACCGGGCGTTCCCCTGCGGAACAGCCCGGCATGGGAAGGCCGGAGGGCTCAGGTCGATGTGGGCTGCTGGTTGGAAAATTTGGTATAGGCCTGGCTGATTTTGCTGGCGGGGGGCTGCTCAACCTGATACCAGCCCTTGGACTGCGCGATTTGGAACAGGTCGCTCTGGGTCTGATGGCTCTGGTTCAGGATGTTCAAAAAGTCGTTCCGCAGGGCCAAATTGACGCATTCAGAGGCGTAAGTGTCGTAATTCGCGGACATTTTCTTTTCGCTGCAGATAAAATCGGTCATTCTCTCCTGGTCGTTCATCAAGTGTTCCTCCTTCAGCGCAGATAGCCCAGCAGGGTGTTGTAGTTGTTCAGGTGCTGGCTGGCGCAGGCCTGAAACTTGCCGCGCAGCTCCTGATCCTGGCTCTCCTGCACAGCGGAGAGATACTTGCAATGAAGCACCCGCTCAAAGTCAAGCTGGTCGGACAGAGCGTTCAGCTCCTTGGTGGTCAGATTCGGCATGGACGATACCTCCTTATTTCAGCGGAGTATTCCGCTGTCTGGTGGTTAGTCTGTCCCGCCGTCTTCCCCGTTATGCGAAATTTTTGGCGTTCCGTTCCGGTCAAAGCTCCACACCAGATGGGTCCCGCCCTCCCGGCGCTCCACCCTGGACAGACAGAACAGCGCCGGCAGCCGAATGGGACGGTCGGTGCGGAAGGGGGCCGACAGGGAGAAGCCGTCCCGCTCCCGCCGGCACAGCATGGCCCCGGAGAGCTGCGCCTTCAGCACGGGGTCGGCGACCAGCCGTTCCGGGTGCTGCTCACAGTACCAATCGCCGTTCCGCTCCTTGAAGGAAAAGGCGAGGGCGGCCTCCGCCCGGAACTGGGGCCAGCAGCCCGCCTGCTCCAGGACGCCCACGGACAGGGTGCGGCGCAGATGGAGAACCTCCCCCTCCGGAACCAGCGTGCCCAGCAGGAATTTGCCCCCGTGGTCGCCGTGAAGCCATACCTTGTAAAGTCCCCGGCCGTCCTCGGGACGCTCCGCCTCCATATGCGCCCTGAGCCCCTCCTGCCGCACCGACAGAACGCCCCCTCCGACCATGGAAATGCGCTCCGACACCGTCACCGCCTCCTCCGCTGTTCTATTCTATGCCGGGGGATGGGATTTTCTTCTCCCATTTTTCTGAAAGGGAGGGCAAGTGGCGCCGTCTGGCGGGATAAGCGGGCTGTTTTGAGGGAAAAACTGTCAAAAAGAACTTTACAAGGGGGAATTCCGGCATTATACTATATCAGTAACTATCTGTTCCCAACATGTAATATATAAAATGAGGAGGACGAACCCATGGAGAGAAGCATCCCGGAGCTGAAGGAGCGCATCCGCGCGGGCCGGGGCAGGCTCCCGGCTCACAAGGTGATCCGCGGCGGCAGGCTGGTCAATGTGATGTCCAGCGAGATATACCCTGCGGATGTGGCCGTTTACAAGGACATGATCGCCGCGGTGGGTGACGTGGAGGACTATATCGGCCCGGACACCGAGATCATCGACGCCCAAGGCCGTTATCTGGTCCCCGGCCTGATCGACGGCCACATCCACAGCGAATGCAGTAAGCTGAGCATCACCAGCTACGCCAAGGCGGTGGTCCCCCACGGCACCACCAGCATGATCTCCGGCCTGGACGAGTACATCTCTGTCTCCGGTCTGGAGGGGCTGAAGGAGGTCTTCGCCGAGGTGAGGAACAGCCCTCTGAAGGTCTTCTGGGGCGCGCCCTACAAGACCCCCTACACCGTCCCGCAGTCCACCGTGGCCTATAACTTCACCAAGGAGACTCATGCGGAGGTTCAGCGGTGGCCCGAGTGCTTCGGCGTGTGGGAGACTGTGCGGGAGTTCCTCCAAGAGGAGGACGAGGATACCCTGGGGGCCATCTCCCTGGCGTTCCAGAACCGCCTGCCCGTCTTCGGCTGCGCCCCCATGGCCCGTGGCAACGACCTCAACGGTTATCTGTGCGGCGGCGTCCGGCTGGACCACGAGAGCTACGACCACGAGGAGGTCGTGGAGAAAATGCGCAAGGGGATGCACATGCTCATCCGGGAGTCCTGCGTCACCCACTTCCTG
>CATKHE010000298.1 GCA_949747935.1 uncultured Eubacteriales bacterium | reverse complement strand
CCCTGTCCAGGTAAAGCTGCTTCCCGTCACCGACCGGGCGGAGGAGTACGCCGAAAAAATCTCCGCCCAGCTGGACGCCCAGGGCTTCCGTGTGGAGGTGGACGGTCGCAACGAGAAGATCGGCAAGAAGATCCGGGAGGCCACCCTGGAGAAGATCCCCTATATGCTGGTGGTGGGCGACCGGGATATGGAGAACGGCACTGTTTCCGTCCGGCACCGCTCCGGCGAGGACCTGGGGGCCATGACCCTGGACCAGTTCGCCGTCCTCCTGGGGGACGAGGTCAAGAGTATGACCATCAAATAAGCGGAAAGCACCCGCAAGCTGAGCTGTCTGGATAATGCTGACATCACAAAAAACAATCCAAGGAAATATTAAGTTTCAGCTGGAGTGGCGCGGCGTAAGCGGCGCCGCTCCAGTTTTGACCAAACGGGTTCATGGTGGGAAAGAAACAGAATATCTCTGTATAAATAAAATCGTACGAATCATGAAGATTCATACGATTTCAGATAGATAAGATAAGCCTTTAACGGACCCGAAGGGCTTTTCGGAAAGCTGAGGGGGTAGTGCCGGTGACGGAACGAAATACCTTGGAGAAATAGTTATAGTCACTGATTCCAACCTGCTCAGCGATAACGGAAATGGGCAGATTACTCTGCGTCAGCAACCGTTTGGCGGCGTTGACCCGCTTCTGCGCAATCAAATAAGACAGAGTATGACCGCCGGACAGATCCTTTGCCAGTGCGCAGAGCTTGGTGCGGCCAATATGGAGATGCTTGGAGATGGAGGCCAGAGAGAGCCGGTCCATATAGTGCTCCTCCAGATACAGAGCAAGCTTTTGCGCGTCAGACTGCTCTGTGGCCAGAATCATGCCTTTCAGCTGGATGTATGCGGACAAGGCCTCCAGGGTTTCGGCGTAGGCCTGAAGCTCTTGAAAGGAATACTGATGAAACTGAAAGAAAGCGTCGTGAAGGGCGTCAGGACCGCCAGGGTACCACTCAAGGAGTGGACGGGAATGCTCCCATTGCTCCTCTATCGGAGAATCGTCCAAATAACACCCGAAAATCAGATAGGCCAGAGGCTGCTGTTTGTCATACAAGGGCATGATCGCCTCACAGATACCGGCGTGACAGCGATAAAACTGAAAACCCTTTTCCGCACTGTAATTTTTGACCTTACACATATCACAGCTGATACAGCGCTCGTGTCCCTCTGGAAGGGCGTTGATAGCTCTGCAAAAAGGGGGGTGATCTTTAAACAAATGAATGTCCCGGCCTTGGGGGTCCAGGATATTGGCAGTCAGGCCGGTGAGGACATAGAGATTGGTGACCAGCTGCAAAAGCTGTTCTTCGTTAAATAAAATGTCCAAGTGATGCGGCCTCCTTTGAGGGTCAGTCTCCACGCTGACCTTTGTGGTCAGAGCGGAATATGGGGATATTCCCAGGATTTATTTCCCTAATTTTAAAACTACTGATTAGTTCTTCCGATATTGATTTACAATGTTTTCCAACTCAGCCCAGCGGGTCTCCATATCGGAAACCAGCTTGAACTGGGTGCGGCAGCGGTCCAGATTCTGGCCCTCCCGGCTGATATGGAAGTAGGTATCTCCCTCCAGATGGTCGGTGAGGAAGCGGATGCCGCACTCCAGGGTCATCAGCTTGGCCCCCCAGGGGAGCATGGCGATCTCATCATCGGTGAGGGAACCGCCCGTCCCCTCCAGAAAAGCCTTGGTATAGACGGCAAAGAGGTCTACGTCCAGATTGACCTTGGACAGGTCGGTCTCGTCCTCAGCGGAGTGGTTGGCCCCGAAGCGGATGGAGTCGCCGAAGTCGTAGAGTACCAAACCGGGCATGACGGTGTCCAGGTCGATGATGCACATGCCCTCGCCGGTCTTGTCGTCCATGAGGACGTTATTCAGCTTGGTGTCGTTGTGGGTGACCCGCAGGGGCAGCTTGCCCTCCCGCATAGCGTCCAGGGCCACCGAGCAGTCCTTCTCCCGGGCCAGCACGAAGTCGATCTCGGGCCGGCACTCCGCCGCCCGGCCCAGCTTGTCGGCGGCCACGGCGGCCTTGAACCTGGCCAGCCGGTCCTCGGTGTCGTGGAAATGGGGAATGGTCTCATAGAGGGTGTCAGCGGGGTAGCCCGCCAGCAGGCGCTGGAACCGGCCAAAGGCCCGGCCGGAGGCGGCGAAGAGTTCAGGGGTGTCCGCCGCCTGGTGACAGACGGTGCCTTCTACAAAGGGGTAGACCCGCCAGGACCCTCCCTGGCTGTCGGTGTAATAGTCTTGACCGTTCCTGGGCCGGATGACCTCCATGGCCTCCAGGCTCCGGTCGCCATTGTGCTTTTCAATCTCCCGGCCCAAAAATTCGGTGATACCGATGATGTTCTCCATCAGCTGGTCGGGCCGCTTGAAGGCGGCGGAGCTCATCCGCTGGAGGATGAACCGGCGGCAGCAGGCGTCTTCCGGCTGAGTGTGGACCACAAAGGTGTCGTTGATGTGGCCGCAGCCGTAGCGGATGGCACCCACCACGGGCGCGCCGAAGTCAAAGGCCTCCAGCGCCTCCTGGAGGGTCTGCTCTGCTTGAACCATGGCTCACCCCTCCCACAGCCGGTCGGGATAGAGCCCAGCGGCTGTTTTCTCCGCGATGGCGGCTGTGACGGTGGGCTTGTCCTCCCGATAGGTGACGCCGTACCACTTGTCCT
>CATKHE010000297.1 GCA_949747935.1 uncultured Eubacteriales bacterium | reverse complement strand
GGCCAGCTTGGATGCGGAGTAGACCGACGCCCCTGCCTCGCTGACGATCATATAGGACACGCCGCCGCCCAGCCTGCGGATCAGCTCCACTGTCATCTGCTCGGTCTCCCGGCTGGCGGTGCCGTTGCCGATGGCGATGTGCTCCACGCCGTGCTTTTTGATGAGGGCGGACAGGATGTCGATGCACTCCGCCTTTTTCCGGTCGCCATGGGTGGGGTAGACCACCGTGGTATCCAGCACCTTACCGGTGCCGTCCACCACCGCCACCTTGCACCCCATGCGGTAGCCCGGGTCAAGGCCCATAGTCACCCTGCCCTTGACGGGGGGCTGCATGAGAAGAGGCTTGAGGTTGAGGGCGAACATGTGAATAGCCCCCTCGTTGGCCTGATCGGTGAGGCTGTTCCGGATTTCCCGTTCCATGGAGGGCTGAATGAGCCGGTCATAGGCGTCGTCCGCTGCGGCACGGACGAAGTCCATAGCCGCCCGGTTGGGGACCACCATGCGCCGGACGGCGATGTGGGCGGTTTCCGGGTCCAGCTCCACCGATACCTTTAAAATATCCTCCCGTTCCCCCCGGTTGACAGCCAGTACCTGGTAGCCCTGGACCCGGCCCACCGGCTGCCTGAAGTCGTAATAAAGACGGTAGACCGTGTCCTCGGGCTCTTTGGCGGCGGCCCTGGACACCAGCAGGCTGCGGCGCAGGTAGAGCTCCCGCAGCTCCTTGCGGATGTCGGCATCGTCGGAGATGAGTTCGGCAATGATGTCGCTGGCCCCCTGAAGGGCGTCCGCCGCCGTCTCCACCCCCTTCTCGGGGTCGATATAGTCCTGGGCAGCGGCCTCCATATCCACAGCGGGGCCGAAGGCGAAGGCCAGGGCGGCCAGGGGCTCCAGTCCCTTCTCCCGGGCGATGGGGGCCCGGGTGCGCCGCTTCTGCTTGTAGGGGCGGTACAGGTCCTCCACCTCGGCCAGAGTGGAGGCAGAGTCGATGGCGGCGGACAGCTCCTCCGTCAGCTTGCCCTGGTTCTCGATAGAGGTCTTCACCTCGCTTTTCCGGGCGTCCAGGCTGCGCAGGTACTGCAAGCGGTCGGCCAGCTGGCGGAGGAGCTGGTCGTCCATGGAACCGTGGAGCTCCTTGCGGTAGCGGGCGATAAAGGGGATGGTGGCCCCCTCGTCAATAAGATTTACCACGTTGTTCACATGCTCATCTGTGCGGCCCAGCTCCCGGGCCAGGGTCTGGATAATCGGGTCCATAGTTTTTCTCCTTGGTAAATAAAGTCAAGAAACAGTTTACCGCAGATCAGAGAAAAAGTCCAGCTAAAAGGAGTGTCTTTCCTTTTGACAGAAAATATGGTATAATCGCACCGCCCCAGGTGCCCGGATGCTTGAATTTGGGAGAATAGGGAAGAAATGTACGGTCCCGCCGCTGTGAGAGGGGAGCCAGGCTTCATGACGCCACTGGGAAACCGGGAAGGCGGAGCCGGGCGGTGAACTTCAAGTCAGAAGACCTGCCTGGGAAATACTGACGCCGCGAGAGACGGCGAGGAGGTTTTATCATGAAAGGAAACAAAAAGGCAGTATTTGCCGTTGCGGCCCTGGCGGCCGCGGCGGCGCTGATGCTGGGGATTTGGTATCTTGCCACGCCCCAGGCTCAGGCAGGAGAAAAAACCGTTGTGGTCCAGGTGATCCACGGGGACGAGAGCTCCAAGGATTTCACCTATCGCACGGACGCAGAGAATCTGGGACAGGTCCTGGTAGAGGAAAACCTGGTTCAGGGAGAGGACAGCGCCACCGGCCTGTTTGTCACCACCGTGGACGGCGAGACTGCTCAGGACAGCCTGCGGCAGTGGTGGTGCGTCACCAAGGGGGGCGAGTGGCTGGACACCGGCGTGGACGCCACCCCAATCACCGACGGTGACCACTTTGAGCTGACCCTGTCCACCTACTGAGGCCTATGGACAGCAACAGGCTGCAGACGGCCAGCCGGCAGGTGGTGCTGTGCGCCCTGCTGGCGGCCATGATGGCAGCTCTGCAGACGGCCATGGCCTTCCTGCCCAACATTGAGCCGGTCTCCCTGCTGATTTTGGTGTACGCGCTGGTGTTTGGCCGGCAGGTATTTTACATCGTCTATACCTTTGTCCTTCTGGAGGGGCTGATCTATGGCTTTCATCTGTGGTGGCTGACCTATCTGTATATCTGGGCTCTGTGGGCCCTTGTGGTACTCCTCATCGCTCGGGGGAAAGACCGCGGTCCCTTGCTGTGGGCGGTGGCCAGCGGAGCCTTTGGCCTCAGCTTCGGGGCGTTGGACGCCATCCCCTATTTGGCGGGGGGGCCCATGGCGGCTCTCTCCCGCTGGACGGCGGGAATCCCCTTTGATCTGTTTCACTGCGTAGGGAATTTTGTCCTGACGCTGACGCTGGAGCGGCCCCTGTATCAGCTTCTGTCCCGTCTCAGGGACAGGAGAGAATAGAATGGAACCCGAGGGGACGGTATGGGCCGTGCCCCTCGGGTTTTAGGACATTTGGGCGGAAGTTACATAAAAGGAAGAAATCTGAAAATAGCTTCCTAAAAAAATTACAAAACCCTCTTGACAAATCCTTTACTTTAGTTTACAATAACACTCACCAAAGAGGATGGGCGCTGGACGGAGCGCTGTCCCGTTGGCTGCGATTCTGCATGAAAAGAGGTGGGCACAGATGTATCTGCGTTGTAACACCCAGGGAGGACTCTTGATCTGCAAGCGAATGGAGCATACTGTGCGCGTCCTTATGGCCTGATGGCCTGAACACGACTTTTCCTCCATCGTTTGCAGTGCAGACGGTGGTATTTTTATACCTATTTTACAGTTATAAGGAGAGGAGGCGACAACTATGACTATGCCCAAACGGGAAGTGAACACCATCTGGTCCAAGGTTCGGGACGACCGGGATATTGATGATTTGATCTTCAATTATGAGGCCTGCCATACCAGCGAGGATGACACTTGCAGCGACCGCTGACGGCCGTTTGTGTCCAGCGGAACGCTGATGAGGAAAAGAAGAATGCTCCGGCCATTCGGTCGGGGCATTTTGTCATTTTGGCGGGTGTTTTCCCTGGAACTTCCTCCCAGTCTACCAAATGTCTACCAAATTGTGGCGTCAAGGCCCTGGGGGACAGCGGGTTGGAGGAACTGGAAGTTTCTAGTAGGTCT
>CATKHE010000296.1 GCA_949747935.1 uncultured Eubacteriales bacterium | reverse complement strand
GGGATGGTGGACCGTCCAGTCCTTCACCTCCAGGTTGACCTCGTTCTGGACGTTGTGATCCCGGGCGGGGTAGCGGTCCTCCATAGACCGGCCCACCATACCCTTGATAATCCGGTCCTCGCTGAACTCGTCCACCCCTTTTACCAGGGTTTCGATACAGGTGCCGTCCCGGATGATGGTGGCCTTATCGGCGCAGTAGATGATCTCGTTGAGCTTATGGGTAATGATGATGGAGGTGAGGCCCTCCTTTTTAAACTCCAGCAGCAGGTCCAGCAGCATTTTGGCGTCCTCGTCGTTGAGGGAGGAGGTGGGTTCGTCCAGAATGAGCAGCTTCACCCTCTTGGAGAAGGCCTTGGCGATCTCCACCAGCTGCTGCTTGCCGGTACCGATGTCCTTCACCAAGGTCTGGGCCGATTCGTTCAGTCCCACCTGGCGCATGTGGCGCTCCGACTCGCTGAAGGTCCGGTCCCAGTCGATGTACCCCATGGAGTTTTTGATCTCGTTGCCCAGGAACATATTCTCCCCGATGGACAGCAGGGGGATGAGGGCCAGCTCCTGGTGGATGATGACAATGCCCAGGGCTTCGCTGTCCTTCTGGGTCTTGAACTGGCACAGCTTGCCCTCGTAGTAAATTTCGCCGGTATAGCTGCCGGCGGGGTAGGTGCCCGACAGCACGTTCATCAGGGTGGATTTGCCCGCCCCGTTCTCGCCGATCAGGGCGTGGATTTCTCCGGCCTCCACCCTCAGATTCACGTTGTCCAAGGCTTTCACGCCGGGAAATTCCTTGGTGATGGACTTCATTTCCAATATGACATTTGCCAAGCGTACTCCTCCTCTCTGTGGTTTCCCGAAAAAAAGCGGGCGGGGCGTCTGCCCCGCCCACCGGTCATTTCATCATTGGGGGGTTATGAAATCAGCCGTTGGTGGCCTCCAGGTAGCCGTCAGAGCCCACCTTGTAGTAGCCGGGGGTGACCAGCTTCTCCTCCATGTTGTCCGCAGTAACCACGTCGGGCACCAGCAGGAAGGAGGGGCACTTGTTGCCGGGGGTGGTCTCATAGGAGTCGGTGTCATAGGCGCAGTCGAAGCTCCAGCCGGCGCCGGAGATCAGGGAGGCGTCAGCGGTCTTGCCGTCCAGGATGGCCTTGGCCAGATCCAGAGTGACAACGGCCTCGTTGGCCACGGCCTTGTACACGGTCATGGACTGCACGCCGTCCTTGATGTTGCGCAGGTTGGCCACGTCGCCGTCCTGTCCGGTGATGATGACGCTGTTGTCGCCGGCGTAGTCGGAGGTGATGGCCTGGGTCACGCCCAGAGCGGTGGAGTCGTTGGAGCACAGCCAGGCATCCAGCTTGGTGCCGTCGGAGTAGTAGGAGGCCAGCACATTCTGGGCCCGGTTCAGGGCAGCCTCGGTCTTCCACTGCTCAGTACCCACCACGGAGAACTCGGTCTGTCCGGAGACCACGTTCAGCTTGCCACTGTCGATGTAGGGCTTCAAGGTGTCCATCGCGCCGTTGAAGAAGAAGGGGGCGTTGTTGTCAGCGGGGTCGCCGCCGGTGAACTCAATGTTGAAGGGGCCAGCCGCGTTGTCCAAGTCCAGGGTCTCCTTTACGTAGGTGCCCTGGAGTTTGCCCACGGTGTAGTTGTCGAAGGATACATAGTAGGACACGTTGTCGTTCATAATCAAACGGTCATAGGCGATGACGGGGATGCCTGCGGCACCGGCGTCGTTCATCACGGTATTCAGGCCGTTTCCGTCGATGGCGGCGATAATCAGCAGGTCCACACCCTGGGAGAGCATGTTCTGGATGTCGTTCACCTGCTGCTCGTTCTTGTTGTCGGAGTAGGTGACGATGGTCTTGTAGCCGGCGGCCTTGAACTGCTCGTCCAGGTAGGCGCCGTCGCGGTTCCACCGCTCCAGAGACTGGGTGGGCATTGCAATGCCAACGGTTTTTGCCTCGCTACCGCCGGGCTGGCTGGTTCCAGCGTTGCTGCCGGGTTGGCTGCCAGGGTTGGAGCTCTTGTCACCGCCGTTGCCGCAGGCGGCCAGAGACAGGGACAGGCAAGCTGCAAGAACCAGTGCCAATGTCTTTTTCATAATTCGTTTCCTCCTAATCATTTAGCTGGGGGAGCTCTTGCTTCCATGTCTGATTTTATAAAGTTATTTTACTGATGTCAATCCCCTTTTTTATTTAAACCACAACTTTGTTAGTATTTCATAGAATTAATACCATCATATTATTTATATTGACGAAATACTCTTGCTGATTAAGTAAAGTTATTTTCGTTAATATGATAAAAGACATCCTTTCTTAAAAGATTTGAATTGAACTGATTCCTGCTTCGTGATAAACTAGGGGCAGGATTTTACCAAAGAGGAGAGGATAAGAATGGACCTGGACGCCGGTTTGACTGACCGCCGACGGCAGACCCGCAGCAACATCTACCGCTATCTCTACGACTCCAAGGGCTTCTGCTCCCGGCAAAGCCTTGCCCGGGAGCTGAATCTCAGCTTGCCCACCGTGTATCAGAATCTGTCGGAGCTGATGGCCGCCGGTCTGGTTCAGGATTCGGGAGAGCAGCAGTCTACCGGCGGGCGGAAGGCCAGCGGGCTGTCCATTGTGCCGGGCGCCCGGACGGCGGTGGGCATCTCGGTGACGGAGCACCGGCTGCGTCTCGCAGCGGCCGACCTGCTGCTCAACGAACTGGCCTATCAGGAGGTAGACACCGACCCCATTGTCCGTTTCGCCGACATGGGCGGCGTGCTCTCTCAGGCGCTGGAGGCCTTTCTGGACCGTTTCTCCATCGACCGGAACCGCCTGCTGGGGGTGGGCATCGCCCTGCCCGCCGTCATGTCCCCGGACAGTCGCTATATCACCGCCGCCCCCACCCTGCGGCTGAAGGACACCTCTCTGGAGGGGCTGACCAGTTCCATCCCTTACCCCACCTATGTGGAGAACGATGCTACAAGCGGGGGCCACGCGGAACTCTTCGTCCGGGCGGGAAACCGGAATATGGTCTACCTCTCCCTGGAAAACGGCGTCGGGGGGGCAATTCTCTTCGGCGGTGCCCCATACTTGGGAGACAACCGGCGCAGCGGCGAGTTTGGCCACATGTGCGTGGAGCCGGGCGGCCTTCCCTGCACCTGCGGAGCCCAGGGCTGTCTGGAGGCCTACTGCTCCCCCCGCCGCATCCGCAGCGCCTTTGACGTCTCCCTGGAGGAGTTTTTCGCCTGCCTGGAGCGCCGCGGCGACCACTACAGGGAGTATGCGGACCTGTGGGATAATATGCTGCGCCACCTGGCCCTCGGGGTCAACAGCATCCACATGGCGCTGGACTGCGACGTGGTGCTGGGCGGCTTTCTCAGCGAATATCTGGCCCCCTATCTGCCTCGCCTGCGGGAGTACGCGGCTGGGCTCAACCATATTGTGGCCGACGCGGACTACCTCCACCTGAGCACCCTGCGCCGTCACACCGTTCCGCTGGGGGTGGCCCTCCACTTTGTCGTGGATTTTCTGGACCATATCTGAGATTCGCCGCCCCGCGGGGGGACGGGGGTTTTGACAAGCTGAAAGCGGCGGATGCCCTTTCTGTCATCCGCCGCTGGTATGTTTTAATTACTTCTTGGCGGGCAGGACGATGACCTGACCCTCGTAGATGGTGTTGGCGTTCTTCAGCCGGTCGGCGTTGCGCTCAAAGATGGCCTTGTACTTGCCGGCCCTGCCGTACTCGGCAGCGGCGATTTTGCCCAGGGTGTCGCCGGCCTTCACGGTATACAGCTTCTCGCCCTCGCCGGCTGCGGCGGCGGGGAGCAGCGTGTCCTTGCCCAGCTTCTCGGGCAGGGTGATGACCGCCCCTTCTTTCAGCGCCACGTTTTTGTTGGCCTTGATCAGCTCATACCGCTGGGCGTTGGTGCCGTAGAAGTTGGTGCAGATGGAGCTCCAGGTATCGCACTTCTTCACGGTGTAGGTGCCGGGAACGTCGGGAGCGACAGGCTGAGTAGGCTGCTCCGGCTCAACCGGAGCAGTGCTCCCGCTATCCGCTACGATTTCAAAAAAGAGATAGCTGACCTCAATGCTGCCGTTGGGATAGTCTGGAAAAAAAAGACGACTAATACCAAGTTCTCCTCTTTCCATAGTCAGGGGCTGGGCGGGAGTACTTTCCTCAATGAGCAGCATACCCTCCAGGTCACCAAACCCATTAACTTCGTACCAGCCGGGACCATAATAAACGGTACCCACCTCATAGACGATACCACCTCCCCCATTGGGCAGCGTGTAGACAAGACGACTATACGCTTCACCGTCTCTCTTTTCAACCCCTTTTACGGTTCCTTCGGGGAGCACGGGTGTGATGATGGTGCCTTCCGGGATCTGGTAGTAAGTTATCCCATATTGGTCTTCAACACGGGTGCCCACGACCGGCTTGGACAAGGTATAGCTGAATCCTTTGTCATCCTGAATGGTGGTGGAGCCGGGTTCTCCCGTTGCCATTACGGGGACGGTCAGGGCTAGGGAAAGGGCCAGCGCCAGGGTCAGGGAAAGCGCTTTTTTCAGTTTTCTCATTGTTTTGTACCTCTCTTCTTATTTTGAGGGTCTC
>CATKHE010000295.1 GCA_949747935.1 uncultured Eubacteriales bacterium | reverse complement strand
TGCCGCCCGGACGCTGACCATCTCAGGCGCGGGCGCGATGCCCGACGTCCCGACGATCAACGCTTCACCGTTCCGCAGGTGCGACTGGTACAGCAATGGCGTCAGTCATATTGAGATTTCTTTTGGTGTTACCAGCATTGGAATGAATGCCTTTGAGGGCTGCCGCGGCCTTCAAAGCATTGCGATTCCTGACAGCGTGACCTCGATTGGAAGTACGGCTTTTGAGAACAGCAGCCTGACCAGCGTTACCCTCCCCAGCAGCTTGACCAGTCTGGGGAGCTCCACGTTTTCTGGCTGCGATTATTTGACGGAAATTCATGTTGCCCCCGGCAGCCAAAGCTATGCTTCAGACGGCGGGGTGGTGTTTACCAAGGATATGAAAACTCTGGTGGTCTGCCCGGAGGGAAAAGCGGGGGCCTACGTGATTCCCGGCAGTGTGACCAGCATTGGAGAGTATGCCTTTAATTACTGCGAGAAATTGACTGGCGTGACCATCCCTAACGGTGTGACCGGCATTGGAAGAGGCGCGTTCGCCAACTGCTGGCGTCTGAGTGGTGTGACCATTCCAGACAGCGTGACCAGCATTGGAGATTATGCGTTCAGCTCCTGCGCAGAATTGACTAGTGTGACCATCCCGGGCAGTGTGACTGATATTGGAGCTGCTGCCTTCTATAACTGTAGCTTTCTGACCGAAATTCAAGTGGATTCCGGCAATCCCGCTTACACCTCAGAGGGTGGGGTTCTGTTCACCAGGGATAGGAAAACCCTGGTGAGCTGCCCGAAGGGAAAAGAGGGGGTCTACGTGATTCCCGACGGTGTAACCAACATCGGAGATCATGCCTTCGATTACTGCGAGAGATTGACTGGCGTTACCATCCCTGACAGTGTCACATCCATAGGAAACAGCGCGTTTGAGGATACTGTCCTGACCAGCATTACTATCCCTGACAGTGTCACATCCATAGGAAACAGCGCGTTTGAGGATACCGTCCTGACCAGCATTACCATCCCTGACAGCGTGACTTCCATTGGAGACTGGGCCTTTATGGGAAGCAGCTTGACCAGTGTCACCTTTTCCGGGGATATTAACTCGATTGGTAAACTGGCTTTTTATAATTGCAGCGGGCTGAAGGGAGTGACGTTTGCGGGTGACGTGGGCACGATTAGCGAGCAGGCTTTTGATGATTGCTATGAGCTGGCCGGAGTGACATTTGCGGGCGATGTGGGCACAATCGGCGGGCGGGCCTTTGATAGCTGCAGCAAGCTGGCCAGTATCTCATTTTCTGGAAATATAAATTCTATTGGAGAATACGCGTTTTACGGCTGTAACGGACTTACCAGGGTTGCGTTCCCTCAAAACGTGGGCACAATCGGCGAGGGTGCTTTTAACGATTGCAGCGGGCTGACCAGCGCTGTTTTTTCTGGAAATGTGGATTCTATCGGGGAGTCCGCATTCGGCTACTGCGGCAAGCTGGCTGACGTTACCTTCTCCGGTGAGGTGGGATCTGTCGGAAAATATGTTTTCAAAGAATGCGCCGGGCTTACGAATATCAGTTTTGACGGAAAGGTGGGCTTTGTTGACGAAGGGGCCTTTGAAGGCTGTGACAGGCTGACCAAACTTGAGTTTCCCGGCGGGATAGACAGCGTCGGTCCTTACGCCTTCTCTGGTGACAATCTGATTTCCCTGTATATCCATTCCGCCCAAGCCATCGACGGTGAGGCGTTCATCTCCTCCCACGGGCTGAAAAATGTGTTCTTTGGCGGTACGGAGGAGGACTGGAAGGCCTGCGGCGGCCCCAAGGCGGTGAGGGACGACGGGTTCCCTGTCCCGATTTTTGAAGCGACAGGCTTCCCCGAGACGGAGGCAGGGGACACAGACACCCTGAAGAAGCTGATTGAGGATGGAATCGGCGCTGGACGCACCGATGTGGAGCTGGCTGCCGACCTGGACCTGGGCGCCGTCACCCTGGAAATTCCCAAGGGCTGCCGGCTGGTGCTGGACCTCAAGGGGCACAAGCTCACCTCCGCCGCCTCGCCGGCCATTGAGATGCTGGGGGATCTGACCATTCTGGACAGCACAGTGACCACTGGCCCCGCCCTTTCGGGCACCGCTGTGAACTATTCCTCCGGCCTTTTGCGCGCCAGTGCCGGCCACGGCATTTATGTTCAGCCGGGTTGTACATTCACCCTCCTCAGCGGCACGGTGAGGGCGGCCGGCAAGGGGATCATAGTCTACGCCGACCGTAACGAGGACGGCTCCTACTTCCGGACTGCCGCTCAGATCGACAGCGGCTATGTGGAGGCGGGAGATTCCGCCCTCAGCGTCCTGGGCGACGGGGGAAAGGCGGATATCAACGGCGGTGTCCTGCTCAGCAGAAACGGTCCGGTGGTCACCGGCGGTGAGAAGGAAGAGGAGGGCAGCACAAGCATCAACATAGAGAACGCTGCTTTGATCGCCGGAAGCACCACGGCCGGCTGTCTGCCCTGCGGCATATACCACCCTCAGAGGGGACAGCTGCGGGTCCGGGGCAGCGAGATACACGCCGAGGGCGGTGTGGGCATCCTCATGCGGGGCGGCAGTTTAAGCCTGAACGACCTCAAAAATAAGCCTATGCGGATCTATACCGGCGGCTCCGGCAAGGGGACCATCGGAACCGGTCCGGAGCTGACCGCCGGACAGGGCGTCGTCATGGACCAGGTGGGCAGAGCCGCACTGCGCAACAATGCCAGGGTCACAGTGTATCAAAACGTTCAAAACAAAGCCGAGCTTACGCCAAAGGCCTATCCTGATGAGGGCTACGGACTGCGGATTGTGGAAGACAACAGCTCGATTGAGCCCTCCTTCAGAACCGTCCAATATTCCTTTGGATACTTTGCCACGGTGGAATTCCGGACAGACGGCGGCGCTTCCGGGGAGCCGTACGCAACACAGGTCACAAACGCCAACGGAGAGATCGAGTGGCCTGCGGATCCTGTCCGGGAGGGATACGTTTTCCTGGGCTGGAGCAGATATAGTCCAGCGTCTTACACGTCACAGTTTGAAGGAATGGTCAGCCGATCCTATACCTTCGACTATGACCATACGCTCTACGCTGTCTGGATTCCGGAGGGTGCCTATGTTATTACCTTTGGCGGACCCTGGGTCAGCAAATACAGGGTTACCAGTATTGACGGGGTGCTTCTGGACTGGCCCGATTACTCCGGCGTCAACCACCAAGGAGAGGTTTTTATGGGCTGGTTCACCGAAGAGGAGGGCGGCACGGAGTATTCCTATGACCACGTTTTTACCGCCGATACCACCGTCTATGCCCACTGGGGAGCCCCGGTGCGGCCCCATACCATCACCTTCGATCCCAACGGCGGCAGCGGCGCCGTTATAACACAGACGACCGGTATGGACGGGAAGCTGAGCTCCTGGCCCGCCGCCCCCATCCGGAACGGTTACTACTTCAGGGGCTGGAGCCATTCCCGGTCCTATGATATCTTCCCCAGAGAGGATTTTGCCTTCTATAAGGACGTCATCCTGTACGCCCGCTGGACTCCCAACGAGGGCTACACCATCACCTTCGACCCCAACGACGGCAGCGGCGCGGCCCCGGAGGTTCGGAATACCAGCAAATACGGCACGCTGGCCCCGGAGAACTGGCCCGCCGACCCGGAATTGCCCGGCTATGCCTTCGGCGGCTGGTATGACGGCCCCAAGGGCGGTGAGGGCGGCGCATATGTGGAGACCTCTACCATTTTCCAGTCGAGCATGAAGCTGTATGCCTACTGGATCAAAAACGGCAGCGAGGAAAATCCCGATGTGCCCAAGACTTTCACCGTCACATTTGACAGCCAGGGCGGCAGTCTGGTGTCGCCCCAGAATGTTGCCTCGGGGAGCAGGGCGGCCCGGCCCGCCAATCCCATCCGCTCCGGCTATACCTTCGGCGGCTGGTTTAAGGAGTCGGCCTGCTCCAACGGGTGGAGCTTTGAAACGGATACGGTGACGAGGAATATCACGCTCTATGCGAGGTGGACCAAGAGCGGCGGAACTACAGACCCGGGGGGAACCACCGATCCTGGCGGGAACACCAACCCCGGCGGGAACACTGACCCCGGCGGGAACACCGACCCCGGCGGGAGCACTGACCCTGGTGGGACTACAGACCCTGGCGGAACCACCGACCCCGGCACACCTGATGTCCGCTATCGGATCTACACACCTGACCGTGTTTCCGGAGGCAGCTTTTCTGTGAGCCACAGCTCCGCGGTCAAGGGCACCCGCATCACGATAGAGCTTAACCCCCGGAGCGGGTTTGAACTGGACCGCCTTACCGTGACCAACCTGGACACCGGACGGAAGGTGTCTCTCACCGAACGGTACAGCGACGAATACACCTTCACAATGCCTGCCAGCGATGTGGAGATAGAGCTGTCGTATTCTGACGAGCGCGGCGGCGGTTACTACCCGACCAACAAGCCGCCGGTAAGCGCCAAGCCCATCAGATGGTATTATAAGGACGGCCATATCTACCATGTCACCGACGGCCTTGTTCCGGCCAGCAGTCCGCTGACCAGGGATATGCTGATCTCGGTCCTTTACAACATGGACGATAACAGCTCCGGTGACCCGGCCTTTTGGGCGTCCAATCACAACATTGTTCCCAACATATATGAGAGTGTGCTTTGGGGCGTCGATAAGCCGATAAACCGCGAGCAGACGGCTATGATTCTCTACTGCTATGCTCAATACAAGGGATATAACACCTCTCAGACCTCCGGTATTACACATTATGCCGACTTTGGACAGATCCGGCCCATAGCACAGCCCGCCATGGCCTGGGCCCACGCCTCCGGTGTGATTACAGGCACCTCTGACAGTACACTTTCACCCCGGAGCGGTCTGATCTGCGAGGAGGCGAACGGCGTTATCACACGTTTTCTGTCCGTGGTGGTGCGGCGGCAGTAGCCGCTCCCGTTTCCAATTTTATCTCAGACATCTCAGCCGCAGGGAAGCATCCGAAGCAGTCCGGATGCTTCCCCGCGGCTCTGTTTTAGAAAAAATTGGTCGAAGGTGGCAGAACCTTGCCTCAAAAAATGGAAAAGAGTCCCCAAACAAGGTAAAATACGGGAAAACCGGAAAGGGGATGCCGAAATGGAAGAATATCTGATGACGATGGAACGGCTGGAGCGGTTTCTGGAGGCTCTGCGGCGGGAGGAGCGGGCCTGGGGGACGGTGGAGAAGTACCGGCGGGACCTGACGGGATTTGCCCTCTGGCTGGAGGGAAGGGCGGTGACGGCGGAGACGGCGGCCGGGTGGAAAGCGCATCTGCTGGCCTCCGGACTGAGCCCGGTCACGGTGAACTCCAAGCTGTCGGCGCTGAACAGCTTCTTGCGGTTCCTGGGCTGGGAGGAGTGCCGGGTGAAGTTTTTAAAGCTTCAGCGGAGCGTCTTCCGGGCCAGGGACCGGGAATTGAGCCGGACGGAATACAGCCGGCTGATTTCCGCCGCCCGGGAGACGGGACAGCAGCGGCTGGAGCTGCTGCTGGAGACCATCTGCGCCACGGGGATACGGGTCAGCGAGGTGTGTTATATCACGGTAGAGGCGGCGCGGTCCGGGCGGGCGGACGTGACCCTGAAGGGGAAAATCCGCACCGTGCTGCTGCCGGGGAAGCTGCGCCGGAAGCTTTTGAAATACGCCAAAAAACAGAAGACCGCTTCCGGGGAGATTTTTGTTACCAAAAGCGGGAGCAGTCTCTCCCGGCGGCAAATCTGGCGGGAGATGAAAAACCTGTGCGAAAGGGCGGGGGTGGCGCCGTCCAAGGTCTTCCCCCACAATTTGCGCCATTTGTTTGCCACAGTGTTCTACCAGGCCTGCCAGGACATTGTCAAATTGGCGGATATTCTGGGCCACAGCTCGATCAACACCACGAGAATCTATCTGCGGACCACCGGCGCGGAGCACGCCCGTCAGCTGGACCGGCTGAGGCTGGTCAGCTAGCGGTGGGCAGAATAGACAAAATGAGCCTTTTGTCTAAAAAAAGGAGATTTAAGACGGATTATGAATTAAAATGATGCGAAAAAGGCATGAAAACCTGGTCCGCAAACCCGTAAAAATTTGCGGACTTTAATTATCATACCAAAATTCGGTATTTCGCTGATTTTTAGAAGCGGGCCTTCCTTTACTGGTCCGGTGTGCTATAATGATTGTGGATACAAATAGGATAATCGTCCTCTTCAGCCGCTGAAATTCATCTGAGGCTGACGCGGTCAGTGCAGGCAGGGGGACAAAAGGCCCATTTTGTCTACAGGGGGGAGGCAAAGAAGGTGTCGCACTCGCGGAAGAAGCTGGACCTGATAGGGCAGCGGTACGGAAAGCTGACGGTTCTGGGCCCGGCGGAGAACGTCGGCGGACGCACGGCCTGGCGCTGCCGGTGCGACTGCGGTCAGGAGACAGTGGTGAAGACCTACCGCCTGCGCTCAGGCCACACCACCAGCTGCGGCTGCGTGGCCACGCGGAGAAAGCCCTGCGCGCTGGGGCTGACCTATGTGGACGGCACCTGCGTGGAAATGCTGGCGGCCAAGACGGTGAGAAGGAACAACACCAGCGGAGTGCCCGGGGTGGACTGGTGGACCCCCAAGGGGCTGTGGCGGGCCACCATCTGCTTCAAGGGCAAGCGCTACTATCTGGGGAGCTACGCCCGCTTTGAGGACGCGGTCCGGGCCCGGAAGCTGGCGGAGGAGAACCTCCACGACAATTTTCTGCGGGAATTTTCCGGGACGGACGAAACGCCCGCCCGCGGTTAATTCATAGAATGGTAAAGAAGGAGGGATTTGCGATGAGCAAGGAGAGTCCGCCGTGGACCTGCCCCGCCGCCGAACGCGTCGAGGTTGGCGGGAGCAACCCCTGCGGCGCGGTTGGCAAACCACGGGAAACTGTGGGGCGCAAAGCTACGGGGCTAAGGCGTTGGGGAAGAAAAACGACCCCCTGCACTATGTTCGCCGGGCTGCACATGGGCAAACCGCTGGAAACGGCGGGGCGCAAAGCTGCGGGGCTAAGGCCGCGGGAGAGTGCCTCCGGGCTATGCCAGCCGGGCTGCAGCCATAGCAAACTGCCGGAAACGGCAGGGCGCAAAGCAAGGGGGCTAAATCGCTGGACCCCCGCGCTGGGGGCCGCGGCGACATGCCAGCCCAGCCGCCGGATACTTTGCATCCGATTTTGCAAAGAAAGGAAGATATTATGAAAACTTGCAAGAACCTGAGCAAGCGCGGTCTGGCTCTGTTCCTCGCTCTGGTCATGTGCCTGAGTATGGTCCAGATCACCGCCTTCGCCGTGGACGGCCACGTCCACAACGAGGACGGCTGGTCCTGCACACAGGACGACTCTGTCAGGGAACTGAGCTGCGACAAGCATGTTCACAACGACAACTGCTATCAAACCGTCCAGGGCGAGCTGACCTGCGAGG
This sequence comes from uncultured Eubacteriales bacterium, assembly GCA_949747935.1. Next base: position 266 of record CATKHE010000295.1, on the reverse strand, counting down.
CTGAGGAGCATCAGCACGGCGACGGCTGCTACGAGGCCGCCGAGCCTCAGCTGACCTGCGCCGACGCCGAGCACACCCACGGCGACAGCTGCTACACCCAGGGTGAGGACGTTCTGACCTGTGCGGAGACCGAGCACACCCACGGCGAGGACTGCTACGCGGCCGAGACCGTGAAGGTCTGTGAGGAGGAGGACCACCAGCACGGCGACGAGTGCTACACCGTCACCGAGGGCGAGTGGACCTGCACCGCGCCCGTGGTCGAGGAG
>CATKHE010000294.1 GCA_949747935.1 uncultured Eubacteriales bacterium | reverse complement strand
GGGAAGGCCCGGGAGTTTGTGGCCCCCATCATCGAAAGCTATGGGGCGGAGAAGTTTTTCTCTCCGGACGAGAAGGCGTATCTGGACGACCCGGATTCCACCGAGCAGACCCAGATCCAGTACGCCTGGCAGTATGAGAATCTGAGGGTGATGGAGTGGGCCCTGGGGCTCACTGACGACCTGTTCTGGCCCAACCGTATCTGCGATGTGCCCGGCACGGTGCGGCTGCTGAAGGACTGCCAGACTATGGAGACGCTGCTGGCAGCGGCCAGGCTGCGCCCACGGTCCGAGCTGCTGGAGCAGGCCGACCTGATCTACCGCCTCCACTGGGCCTGCGTGGACGCCCGGGTGATGAACATGCCCGCCCCCCAGGGGCTGGAGGAGGGCGTGGTCATGGAGCGCCATCGGGCTCTGTTCTGGCTGGCCGGCTGCGACAACATGTGCCCCTGGGACGATGTGGACCTGTCTACTTAGCTGAAAACCGGCTGGCCAGTTGGCCAGCCGGTCAAAATTTTTTTGAGATCTCGGATAGCTGTGGTATCCTAACTATGGCGGAAGCCAAACTGACTATATATTCCAAAGATCTACTGCAAAAAAGCGACCCCCAAGAGAGATTGGCGCTCTCTGGGGGTCGCTTTTGCTGTGGCAGGCTTACCGTCATCCCTTGCCATGTCTGTCAAGCCATTTGCTCACGCAGTTGGCGACTACGTTCGCTGCGACAGACACCATAAAACTGATTATAATATCCAATAGATCCCCCTCCTTTTGCCGCAGGTATAGGAGAGGACAGCACTGTTATTATATTAGTATTTGACAGCATCCGCAAGAAAGCCCAATAATTTTCTTGCAATCTCCGGGAAATGGGGTACAATGGAGATACCGACAAACAAAGGAGGTTTTCCCATGTCCGATTGTTTATTCTGCAAGATCATTGCCGGGGAGATCCCGTCCAACAAGGTCTATGAGGACGAGAAGTGCCTGGCCTTCTACGACATCGACCCCCAGGCTCCCACTCATTTCCTGGTGATCCCCAAGGAGCACATCCCCTCGGTGGCCGGGGTGGACGAGGGTAACGCCGCTGTGGTGGCCCATATCTTTACCATCATCGCTCAGCAGGCCAAGAGGCTGGGTCTGGACAGCTACCGGGTGGTGTCCAACATCGGGGAGCAGGCGGGACAGAGCGTGCCCCATCTCCACTTTCACGTCCTGGCCGGCCGGGACATGACCTGGCCTCCGGGCTGAGTCGGCCATGTTCGTCAAAAATCCCGACTATTTCCTCACTATCGTCAAGGAGCGCAGCATTTCCAAAGCGGCGGAGCGGCTGTATCTGTCCCAGCCCTACCTGAGCCAGTACCTGGCCAAGCTGGAAAACAGCCTGGGGGTAGTCCTGTTGGACCGCTCCCATTCCCCTCTGCGCCTCACTCCGGCGGGGGAGCTGTTCCACGCCTATCTGGAGCGGCAGAGCTATCTGGACCGGCAGCTGGTCAGTGACCTGCGGGACCTTCAGGACAAAAAGCGGCCGGTGCTCCACATTGGGGTGTCCCCCTGGCGGGGATCCACCCTCCTGCCCGACGTACTGCCCCTGTTTGAGGGGCAGTACCCCGACGTGCAAGTGGTCCTCCATGAGGCCCCGGTGCCTGAGCTGGGGGAGCTGGCTGAGGCCAACGTGATCGACTTCTGCGTCATGCAGCCCCCTGACAACCTGACCGAGCTGACCTATGAGCCGGTGATGCGTGAGCGGATCTTTCTGGTCTGCCACCGGGACCACCCCCTCCTCCGGGGACTGGAGAGCGGCTATGACAGCCCCAGGCCCTTCCCGGATCTGCGCCTTCTGGAGCACGAGCGCCTAATGATGCTCCCCCCGGAGTGGCGGCTGTCCAAGCTGCTGTACAATGTGTTCTCCGTCCACAGCGTGGAGCCTCAGAATATCCTGGTCACCACCAACACCACCACCGCCATCAATCTGGCGGCGGAACAGATGGGCTTCGCCTTTCTCCAGGAGAGCGGCGTCTCCCGCACTCCCTATCTGGACCGGCTGGCCTGCTTCACCCTGGGTGAACCGCCCCTGACGTGTCCGCTGGCGGTGGTCTATAAGAAAAACGGCTTCCTCCCCCCCGCCGCCCGGACCTTTATCGACCTGATCCGGGAGTTTTACAGTCAGTATGACCAGAGCGCGGAATAGGCGGCCGAGAGATGTTACGGGCTGAAAGGACGACACCTTTCAGCCCGAATTTTCTGCGTTACTGCGGCAATGCTCTCTTGCATTGTCATACATTCCATGATATAATCGACAGGAAAACAAAAATGCGGCGGCTTACGGGTGTTGGCGCACCCGCAAGCCTGCACAGGTGTGAACCCCACCTATACAACGGCTCCTAGACCGTATCCGCACGGAATATTATACGACATGTCTATGATTCTTCTGACCGCAACTACCGTCCCTGGTAAACAGGAATTCCCCTCCCGCCGGAGGGGAATTCCTGTTTATACTCTCTTCCAACTGGCCCCGCCGGGCAGGTCGGTGATCTCGATGCCCTGGGCCTTGAGTTCGTCCCGGATGCGGTCGGCCTCGGCGAAGTTTTTGGCCTTCTTGGCCTCGTAGCGGGCTAAAACCAGCGCGTCCACGGCGGGGTCCCCCTCGCCGGTGATGGTATAGCCGCCCTGGGAGGCGGTT
>CATKHE010000293.1 GCA_949747935.1 uncultured Eubacteriales bacterium | reverse complement strand
CTGATCGCCAACGCCTGCCGCTGGGGCCGGTCCACCAACCCCAATGTCCACCTGGGCATCTGCGGCGAGCACGGCGGCGATCCCTCCTCCGTCATGTTCTGCCACGACATCGGGCTGGACTACGTGTCCTGCTCCCCCTTCCGGGTGCCCATCGCCCGGCTGGCCGCCGCCCAGGCCGCTATCGCCAACCCCAGAGCATAGCGTTTGCCCCTTCCAGTAAAGAAAACAGTCCTGCCGCCCCATTCGGGGCGGCAGGACTTCTGTTTTTTTAAGGGGAAGGCCGAACCCGAGGGTCAGGGCCCCTCGAAGGCAGCGTAGAGGGTCATGGGCTCCAAGGCGTAGCCAGACGGCAGGGTGACAGTTCCGTCCTCGCCGGGCTGGAATCGCACTGTCATGGTGACGCTGTCTCCGGACTTCTCCCGGATAGCCCACCCGGCGAACCGCTGCCCCTCTGGCGGCGAGACGGCGGGGGGCGTGAAGCTTCTGTCCTCAGAGGAGACAAACAGCCGGCCCAATTCCTCCTGCCCGTTCATAAAGATCAGTCGGGTGTGGACAATTTCCGCCTGGACGTCCATGTTGGTCATCTCATAGGAGAGCCACTTCCCGTCCACCCGATGGAAGAAGAAGGTGCTGTCCACCGAGTAGTGCTTAATGGTCCCGTTGCTCCGCTTGGCGTTCAGGTCCAGAGTCACCTTGGCGGAGAACACGTCCTCCCCATAGGTGTGAAATTCGCTGACAGCCTCGTTTTCAAAGGTATAGCCCGAGACGTTGGGAATCCACAGCTCGCTGGAGCGGATGGTCTTGTAGATGGAGCCGTTCGGGTCGTAATACCGCTGGAGTTCCCGGGCGGAGCCCTCCTTAATCATATACTTGCCATAGCTCTCCGCCGCACCGATCAGTTGGGCGCGCTGCTCCTCGGTCGGCTCGGCGTCCCGCTCCTCGGTGGTGAAGCAGCCCTTCTCCCCGTCGAAGGACAGGGGGACCGGACTGCCGGACTGGTCCAGGACAGTGACCTCCGCCTGACGGATCGCGCTGGACTGTGTCTGCCAGACAACGATGCGCCTGCCGTGGACCCCCTTGGGGAGGTAGCGCTCAGCCGCCGTCTCCACGGTCTGCACCTGGCAGTCCTCCCCCAACTCTGCACCGTTGACTACCACCCGCTGCCCCTCCAGGGCCCGGACAGTCACCATTCCAGTCTGTCCCAGCAGAAATTCCACGCTGTCCAGCTGCCAGTCCGTCTCCTTCTCCCCGATGTTGGTCAGGGTGAAGGCGGCCACGCTCTCGCTGCCCGATTTGACGATATAGCGCCGGTCGCCGGACAGGCCGGCGGACGTCTCCACCAGGGCGAGGTCCTGCCCCCTGGTCAGTTCCTCCATGGACTGGATAAAGCCATCCCGGCCTCGATAGGCAGTATTCTCCAGACCGGCCAGGTCATAGACCCGGCCCCAGTCCGCCGGGGAGAAGAGGTCCTGAAAAACCTCTTGACTGGCGTGCTTGGGCTGGGCGGCCTCAAAGCGGGAGAGCCACGGGCGCAGCAGTCCGAAACGGATATAGGTAAAAATCAGCAGGAGGACCAGCACAATCCCCAGAAGGACCTTATAAAACAGGCTTGTATTTTTCCAAATGTTTCCCATATCAGCCACTCCTTATTCCCCATCCTGGGGGCGCACCATGAAGAAGGTGGGCATGCGCCGGGGCTCCTCCTGAAGCAGGGAGACATTGTTCACATACTGAACCTTCCCCTCCTCGTCCCGGAGGAGCATCACCGTGGAGGAGCCGCCGTCCAGGTTGCAGGCGTTCACCGCGCCGTACTCCACCATCACGTCGATCACATCGCCGTAGGTGGCGCCCAGACTGCCCGCCTGGCGGCCGTCAATGCACAGGAGGATGACAGTGCCGTCCGCCCGCTGGCCGATGGCCGTCCGGGGATTGAAGCCGGAGTTGGTGTTGTAGGCCTCTTCGTTGACGGCACTGTTCATGATCAGCACCGGACCGTAGCAGCAGCCATCTCGAATGCGGGCCTCCTTGGCCTCACCGGCGGACATGGTCTTGGAGACCACCAGGATGTTGTCCTCATTGAAGCCGGCAAAGCCGTAGTAGGAGCGTCCGTCGTCCCACAGGACCTCACCGCCCGACACCACCAGGCCGCAGGGGACGCTGCCCACCTCGGGGCTGACGGTCCCGTTGTCGAAAAAGGCGCCGCCGTTGATGGCCGCCGCCGCCCCCTCCACCTCGATCTGCTGGTTGAGCCGGGCGCCGGGCTTGCTGCGGGAGAAGCTCTTGGACGACACACCCAGATAAACCCGGGAGGGGTCCCGGACCAGCATGACATAGGCGTTGTAGGTGTCGCCGCTGACCTCCTCTACCCGCAGGCCGTCTGGGTACTCGGCCCACTCATCGTCCTCCAGCACATTGTCGGTGCGGATGATGACCTGAGAGGGGTCGGACTGCTCGTCGGGCAGATCAGCGGCCACCTTGGCCTGAATCTGCTCTACCGTCTCCTCCCCCACGAAGACCGCCGGCACCCATTTGGTGGCGCTGGCCTCCAGCAGGGACATGGTCAGCCGGTTCCGGGCCGTCTCAGAGGGGCCGTTGAAGACCTCGTCCATAATCATGCACAGGCCGGCCAGCAGGGTGGCCGCCACCGCCAGAACGGCCAGCAGCCCCCGCAGGCAATACCGCAGGACCCGTCCGGCCCCTTTGGGGGAGCGCCGCGGGGCCACCCGCTTTCCCCCGGGCAGATTTCCTTCGCTCATATCAAACCTTCCTTTCCTCTCTCGTATCTGAGGCAAAAACCCAGCGGTGCTGGATCATATAACTGCCGATAAACAAGGCCGTCATCACTGCGGCATAGATCACGGTCCGAAGCAGAGTCTGCCGGTCGCCGATCCGGGCCGCCTGAAACACCCCCTCGGTCAGCAGGAACTGGAGCAGCAGCAGGGGCAGAGCCAGGGCGTAGTACCGGGCCAGCGCCCGGCCCAGGGGCGCCCCGCTGTGGAAGACCAGCCGCCGGTTCAGCGAGAAGTTCAGCAGGGAGGACAGCACCCGGGCCCCCGCGGTGGCGGCGGCGGTGAGGGCCGTCCCGGCGAGCACGCCCGCCAGCAGGGCGGACAGCAGTCCAAACAGCCCGGTGTCCGCGACGGCGCTCACCAGGGAGCTGACGGCGTAGCGGAAAAAGTGGGCCAGGATCAGCTTGTAGATCTTCCAGGAATCCCGCACGGGATGGAAGTGGGAGCCCCTGTTCTCGTCCAGATAGATGGTGCGGAT
>CATKHE010000292.1 GCA_949747935.1 uncultured Eubacteriales bacterium | reverse complement strand
TGCTGGAGGCCCTCCGCAAAACAGGCCGGGAGGACCTGATTGGCTACGGCAAGCACTGTCTGGTGAGGCCGGACAGAGGCGGACCTCCTGTAGGGCGCGACGGCCCCGGCGCGCCGTCCTCCAAAAACCGGCCAGCGAAGGGTAAAAAAAACCGCGCCGACACCAGGACCCGCATCGAGAAAAAAGAAAGCCCTGCCCGTCCCATCAAAAAAGCGGGCTGGGCGAAGGCAAAGCCGAAGAAAAAGAAATAGTCAAAATAAGACCTCAAGAGATATTGTTCTCTTGAGGTCTAGTCCTTGTTATGTTTCGTTACTTTCTTCTGCCTGCTTAATTAAAGCATTCACATTAACAGCTGGGATAACCAAGGGCTCAGTCTCTGGCTGCGCGGTGAGCAGCGTCATCTGGGCACGAACATAGGGGAACAAAATCGCAACTGTATTTTCCGATAAAATCTTATCTTTGTATGGAGTATTTTCATCAATTTCGCAATATCCGGTGATAGTTACTACAGCCTCATACTCTCTTTTTTTAATAGCCCTCAAAGAAAGAGAAACCTGGTACTTGCCGTCACCGGTTTTCTCCTTATGGGCAGCGATCCCAATTTGCGCCTCGTTGTGGCCCATGGTTGAAAAGCCTATCCTCTTAAAATGGATTTCATCAAATACAATATGCGTCAGCTTTAACACGCTGGAAATCGAACTGTCTTTAAATTCAGTAGCCATAACTATGATTTCCTTTCATATCAGGTCATGAAGCTAAATACAGGTGATCATCATCTCCGGATATGTCAGACGAAAGCATAGCATAACTGTACTTAACATGATTTCTGGGGCGGTACGTGAAACGGCGGAAGGGAGCTTTCTTTATAGTATACTCTGAGTAGTCCACCAAATCAAACACCTGAGGGTCCAGCAAGGGAGTCTGTCCAAAGCCGCCGGGAGCTTCTTCGTAAGAAATTCCCAAGTCATCCAAGCTCTCTTTTACCATCTGGAGCAGTAAATCCGCAGAATAATCATCAACTGTTTTTTTACGCAAGGTCGACATATCTATCCATCTCCTCTTAAATTACATTATGTAATACCCACTATAATTTCATGTCTGGAAACACACAACTGCTTTTCATTGGGACAAAACCCTGACGCCCCCACCTTTTTCTTGCTCTGTGGAAATGTATAAGAGATAATCCCAATCTCCGGATGCAGCTTGCGATATAGATTGCACCCAAGACACCAAAGCTTCCACAGTTCTTTTCTGTCCAGAGGGCCGACGCGGATATGGGGCCCAATGATCTCATTCAAACGGGCCATTTCCTGATTGAGTGCTTCAAAATCGTCTGGATTATCCAAATCAAGTATTTCCTCGCTCGTAAATTGCAGCTGGACAGTCAAAACAGTCCCCTGCTTCAATTGGCGGTTTACGATCCAAAACTCCGCATGGCGCTGGTAGCCGAAAAAGTATACGCCGTGCCCCAGCCACTCGTTGTCTTTCCGGCTCTCAAGAAAGCGTTGTTCACGACGAATGCTCTCTGCTGCCGCACCGGAAGTGCCATGGTACACTTTCATCCTATTCTTAACCATTCCGTCACACCCTATACTTATGCTTCAGCAGCAGAAAATTTGCATAAAGAGAAAATGGAGGACACCCGGAAACGCGGGCAGAAGACGATAACAAGATAGACTTAGCTATTACAATCTGAAGGATCGTACCTTTTAAAACGATACGCACGAAGACGTGTACACCCGGACTGTAAAAAAATAATACCTCATAATTTTTGAAAAGTCAAGTAAACAGGTTGTCCATAAAATAAATATCCGACTATTCCGCAAATGCTTTAAAGACCGGGACGGGCAACTGCCCGTCCCGGTCTTGGTTAATAGCGGACCGCGCTGGAGTCGGGCTCCCAGCTGGGGGTGCCGGAGTAGGTGCCGTTGCCCATGCCGGTGATATCCCGGGCCGCGTCACCGATGCCCCGACCGATGTCGCCGATGGCGTCGCCGGTGTCCCGGACGATATCCCGGGCGTCCCGAGTCAGGTCCCGGGTGACAGAATTGCTGTTATTTCCATAGACCTGCCCGTTGGAGCCGGCGGCGTAACGGCCATCGTCAAAATAGGTGCGGCCGTTGTAGACCGACTGTCCTCCATACCGCCGGCTGACTGTGCCGGGGGACCCGGAGGCGGAGCCGCCGGTAGTCCCGCCGACAGCGCCGGAGGCGGTGCCGCCGTTGTTTCCTGTGTTATTATTGTCGGGATTTTCGGTGCTGCAGGCCACCAGCGAACCCACCAGGGTGAGTGCCAGGGCCAGAGCAGTCAGGCTCTTTTTCATCGCTGTATCCTCCCGTTTCTCGATTTCTTGTCCCCGTTTTGCAGTTTAGAGGGCAGTTCCCTCTCAAAATTTCCAACCCCTCTGGATCGGAAACGCAAAACAGAGTCAGGATTCTTGCACGGAGGTTCCATCCGAGGTCTAGTATGTGCCTGATTTCACGCCATCAAACCGGAAAAGGACGGCTGATTTGGTTATTTTGACCGTTTTTGACGGAAAAGCTCTGGAGGATCAGGACTTTTTTGGAAAAAACTTCGCCGTTTGCCCTTGCAATTTTCTCAGCTTTGTGGTATAGTATGGTTGAATGATGGTAGTATTGGTGAGAGTGGGGTCGCGGCTCCGCTCTTTTTGATTGGAATGAAGCGCCAAAGAATAAGGATGTGGCAGTATGGCAAAAGTGACTGACGCCGTGGCCGCGTTGGCTCTCCCGGTGGTGGAGAGCGCGGGCTGTACGCTTTGGGATGTGGAATATGTGAAGGAAGCGGGAAGTTGGTTCCTCCGGGTCTATATCGACAAGGAGGGCGGCGTGTCCATTGACGACTGCGAGGCCGTTTCCCGCCCCCTGTCCGACCTGCTGGACGAGGCCGACCCCATCGAGGGCAGCTATACCTTTGAAGTCTCCTCCGCCGGGGCTGACCGGGCGCTGAAAAAGCCGGAGCACTTCGCCAGGTATCTGGGGGCGGAGGTGGAGGTCAGGCTCTACCGCCCCAGAGAGGGCCGGAAGGAGTTCGTGGGGCCGCTCCTGCATTATTCGGACGGGGCCGTCACCCTGGAAATCAGCGGGGAAGAAATCGTCTTTACCAAACAAGAGATTGCGCTGGTACGGCTGTACCTGCGGGTTTGACTTTTAGGAGGAAAAGCACCGTGGCTAAGAGAGCGACAAAAAAGAATGTCAACACCAATGAGATGGACGGCAAGGAATTTTTCGAGGCCATCCACCAGATCGAGCAGGAGAAGGGCATTAAACCTGGCTATATGCTGGAAAAGGTGACTCAGGCGCTGCTGTCCGCCTACCGCCGGGACCACGAGGGCGTGGGGGACAACCTGGTCATTGAGGCCAATGAGGAGGCGGGCACTGTTCGGCTGTTTCTG
>CATKHE010000291.1 GCA_949747935.1 uncultured Eubacteriales bacterium | reverse complement strand
GCATGAAAAATGTGGAAAATTTGGTCGGATGTGCGATTTCCTCTTGACCTGCGGAAAAAACTGAGATACAATGAAACAAATCTTGTCTGCATACAGGGACCACCCCACAAGGCTATAACTGCGGGATCCCACTTTTACATAGGAGGAAAAACAATGGCGTTTGGATTGGATATGGGACCTGAGAGTGTGGTCAGCATTAAGGTGATCGGCGTGGGCGGCGGCGGCAACAACGTGGTCAACCGCATGGTCCGCACCGGGACGAAGGGCGTGGAATTCATTGCCGTCAACACGGACAAGCAGGCGTTGGAGGCCTCCAGCGCCACGATTAAAATTCAGATTGGCGAGAAGCTGACCAACGGACAGGGCGCCGGCGCAGATCCGGAGGTGGGCCGCAAGTCCGCCGAGGAGAGCCGCAAGCAGATCTCCGAGGTGCTGGAGGGCACCGACATGGTCTTTTTCACCGCCGGCATGGGCGGCGGCACCGGCACCGGCGCGGCCCCCATCGTGGCCGACATCGCCAAGGAGCAGGGCATTCTCACCGTGGGCGTAGTGACCAAGCCCTTCAAGTTTGAGGGTCCCCGCCGGATGCGTCAGGCCGAGGCAGGCATTACCGAGCTGCGCTCCAAGGTGGATTCCCTGGTTATTATCCCCAACGAGCGACTCAAGCTGGCCAGCGACCAGAAAATCACGATGCTCAACGCCTTTGAGATCGCTGACGATGTGCTTCAGCAGGCGGTCCAGTCCATCTCCGACCTGATTAAGAACACCGGTTTTATCAATCTGGACTTCGCCGACGTGTCCGCTGTCATGAAAGACGCGGGCCGGGCTCACATGGGTGTGGGCCGCGCCGCCGGCAAGAACAAGGCGGAGGAGGCCGCCAAGATGGCCATCTCCAGTCCCCTGCTGGAGACCTCCATCAACGGGGCCAAGGGCGTGCTGATCAACGTCACCGGCTCCATGGACATCGGTCTGGAGGAGGTGGAGACTGCCGCTAACCAGGTGCAGGAGGCCGCTCATCCCGAGGCAAATATCATCTTCGGCGCCACCTTCGACGAGTCTCTGGAGGACGAGATCCGGGTCACTGTCATTGCCACTGGCTTCGACGAAAACCAGTCATTCTCCCTTCCCCGGGAGGAGCCGGCCTTTGGCGGTCGTACGGAGCCCGCGGTGGAAGCCGCTCCCGCCCTTGAGGCGGAGGCCGAGTCTGTCCCTGCCGCGCCTGAGCCGGAGGCCCCCAAGCCGGTCGTGGATGACGACGACTGGAAAATCCTGGAGGATATCTTCAGTAAGAAGAGACGGTAAAAAACTGCCCTGCCATATGGCAGGGCAGTTTTTTTACAGAAAAAGAGCCAGAATGGAGGTCATGATTCCGCAGACACAGATGGCGATAGAGCTCATGGCGCCCTGAACCTGTCCGATTTCCATGGCCCGGGTGGTGCCTAAGGCGTGGCTGCACGCTCCAATGGCCAGGCCCTCGGCCACGGGATCGGTAATCCGGAACAGCTTGGCGAACAGAGGAGCGAATACCGCCCCGGTGAGGCCGGCCACCATCACCGCGGCGGCGGCGATTCCGGCCACGCCGCCCCGGCTCTCGGCGATACCCATAGCGATGGCGGTGGTGACGCTTTTAGGCATGAGAGAGGCGGTGAGAGCCTCATCCACATGGAACAGCCGGCATAGCAACAGGATACTGCCAACACTGGCCGCGCTGCCAGCCAGACAGCCTGCCAGGACCGGAAGGAAATGTTTCTTCAATATATCCCGCTGGTAATAGATATTCAGAGCCAGTACAGCGGTGACGGGTCCCAGCATCAGCTTGATGAAGTCTCCCCCCAGGGCGTAGCGCTCATAGGGGATGCGGAGAAGGGCCAGCACCGCGATAATCAGAGCCGCCGCAATGAGCAGGGGATTGCACAGGAGAAAGCCCGTCTTTTTATGCAGCCAGCACCCTGCGCACCAGGCGGCGGCGGAGAGGGTCAGGCCGAAGAGAGGGGAGGAGAGCACAGCTTCAAGCACGGCGTCCGCCCCCCTTCCCAGTATGGCGGATCAGAAGTTGAACCACCCAGGCGGTGACAAAGTAGACCAGCGGTACCGTCAGAAAGCTGATGAGCAGGAAGGGGGCCAGCTGACTGAAAATGGCGTTGGCGTGTTCGATCACCCCCACGCAGGGGGGGAGGAAGAAAAAGGCCATATTGGCCACCAGAAAACCGCTGACCCGCTGGATGTGCTCCGGTTTCAGTACCTTGATAAAGAGCAGGAGGGCCAGCAGGAGCAGCGCGATCACACTGGCGGGAAAGACCACGGGAATGAGGGCGGAAATGCCCTCGGAGATCAGGCAAAGGCCAAGAATAATGGCCAGCTCTGTCATAATGTTCAATCTGTTCACCTCTCGTCGCTGCGTCCCACCAGATAGTCCAGTGTGACATCGTAGAAGTCCGCTATCTGTACCAGCACAGAGGCGGTGGGCTCCCGCTCGCCGCGTTCGTAACGGACATAGGTATTCAGTGCAAGCCCCATTTCCTTGACCAAGGCTTTTTGCGATAAATGCCATTCCTCCCGGAGTCCAAGGAGCCGTTCCGGCAGTTTTGTCATTTTTTTCACTTCTCTCTTGACAAACCCCATTCGGGGTGTATAATGAAATCAAAGTAAACCCCGTTCGGGGTTTTGAGAGGGCCGAATAATGAATGACCTGACCCGGTGCCTGTACGAATTTTTATTGGAGCGCCGCATGGGAAGCCTGTGGGAGAACGCGGACTACAGAGCATGTATTTCCGCTGTGGTATCGCAGGAGGAGCAGCTGAAATCCAGTCTGGGCAGGGACCAGCAGGACCAGCTCGACCACCTGCTGGACTACATCCAGGAGCAGGGGTGTATCGAAAGAGAGCACCAGTTTCAGGCGGCGTTGGACCTGCTTAAAGAGTTAAACGCTCTCGTGCGGGTGTAAAAGCCTTCCCCTTCAGGGGAAGGTGGCATTTGCGAAGCAAATGACGGATGAGGCCTCACCCGCCCCCTTCGGGGGCACCCTCCCCTAAAGGGGAGGGCTTTCCCGCTGCGGCGGGATGCGCTCAGTCCCAGACAGCGGTGGCAAAATAGTCCTCCGGGGTCTCGGCCCGGCGGATGAGGCGGGTGGAGCCGTCCTTACACAGCAACACCTCGGCGGAGCGCAGCCGGCCGTTGTACTGATAGCCCATGGCGTGGCCGTGGGCCCCGGTATCGTGGATGACCAGCAGGTCGCCCACGTCGATTTTGGGCAGCATCCGGTCCACGGCGAACTTGTCGCAGTTCTCGCACAGCGAGCCGGTGACGTCGTATTTGTGGTCGGCGGGGACATCCTCCTTCCCCATCACGGTGATGTGGTGATAGGCCCCATAGATGGCTGGCCGCATCAGGTTGGCGGCGCAGGCGTCCACGCCGATATACTCCTTGTAG
>CATKHE010000290.1 GCA_949747935.1 uncultured Eubacteriales bacterium | reverse complement strand
TCCCCTGTCACGACCAGCAGCAGTCCTTCACCGTGGATCTGCCCCCCATGTCCGCCGTGATCTACCGCTGTGTCCGCAAGAGCCCCGTCCGCAAGCCCAAGGCCGAAAAGGCGGAGGCCCCCAAGGCGGAGAAGCAGCCCGCCGCCAAGAAGGCCGCCAAAGCGGAGAAGCCCAAAAAGGCGGCCTCCAAGGCCAAGACAGAAAAGGCCCAGGAGAAGCCCAAGCGGGCCGTCCGCAGAAAAAAGGCGGAAAAATAAGCAAGCACCCTCAGAGCCTATGACTCTGATCTTTATAGATGTCATCGCAGCGAAAAAAGTAAGAGGTGAACAACCATGAAAAAAGAAGTCGTCGCCATGCTGCTGGCCGGTGGCCAGGGCAGCCGTCTCTACGCCCTGACCAGCAACGTGGCAAAGCCCGCCGTCCCCTTCGGCGGGAAGTACCGCATCATTGATTTCCCCCTGTCAAACTGCGTCAACTCCGGCATCGACACCGTGGGCGTCCTCACCCAATACCGCCCGCTGGAGCTGAACGGCTACCTGGGCAACGGCCAGCCCTGGGACCTGGACCGGTCCGACGGCGGCGTACATATCCTGCCCCCCTACCTGGGTGAGGGTGAGCAGGGTAGCTGGTACAAGGGCACCGCCAACGCCATCTATCAGAACATCGGTTTTCTGGACCTCTACGACCCCGAGTATGTGGTGGTCCTGTCCGGCGACCATATCTATAAAATGGACTATTCCGAGATGGTCGCCTTCCACAAGAAATCCGAGGCGGCCTGCACCATCTCGGTGCTGGAGGTCACCATGGAGGAGGCCAAGCGCTTCGGCATCCTGAACGTGGAAGCCGACGACAAGGTCTACGAGTTTGAGGAGAAGCCCCCCCAGCCCAAGAGCAACCTGGCCTCCATGGGCATCTATGTATTCACCTGGTCCAAGCTGCGCAAATACCTCATCGACGACGAGGCCGACCCCAATTCCTCCAACGACTTCGGCAAGAACATCATCCCCAACATGCTGAATGCCGGCGAGAAGCTGATGGCCTACCGCTTCGCGGGCTACTGGAAGGACGTGGGCACCATCGACTCCCTGTGGGACGCCAATATGGACCTGCTGGCCGGCAGCAGCAGCGGCCTGGATATGTACGACGAGAGCTGGCCCATCTACGCCCGCACCCCCATCCGGCCCCCCCATGTCACCGGCCCTGACGCCGTCATCTCCCACTCTATGGTCACCGGCGGCGGGCAGGTGGACGGTACCGTGGCCAACTCCGTCCTGTTCAACTCTGTCACCGTGGAGAAGGGGGCCGACATCCAGTACTCCATCCTCATGCCCGGGGCTACCGTGAAGGAGGGCGCCAAGGTCTACTACTCCATCGTGGCCGAGAACGCCACCGTGGGGGCCGGGGCCGTGGTGGGCTCCGCCCCCGACGGCGGCGAGAGCTGGGGCATCGCCGTAGTGGCCGGAGGGGTCACCGTGGGCGAGAGGGCGGTCGTCCCGCCAAAGGCCATGATCCGCGAAGATGTGAAAGGAGGTGAGCAGGCATGAACGATCTCCACGGCATCCTGTTCGCATACCGCTCTGACGCCAACCTGGGCGAGCTGACCCGCCCCCGGAACACCTGCTCTCTGCCCTTTGGCGGCCGCTACCGCCTCATCGACTTCATGCTGTCCAACTGCGTCAACGCCGGCATCACTGACGTGGGCGTGGTGGTTCACCAGAGCTATCAGTCCCTGCTGGACCATCTGGGCTCCGGCAAGGACTGGGACCTGAGCCGCAAGCACGGCGGCCTGCGCATCCTGCCCCCCTTCAGCTACACCGAGCTGGGCCACGGCGAATACCGGGGCAGCATGGAGGCTCTGGCCGGGGTCTATGACTACCTGGAGGACATCCGTCAGGACTACGTCCTGCTGGCCTGGGGCGACATGGCGGTGAACCTGCCTGTCAACGAGGTCTTCGAGCAGCACCGGAGCTCCGGTGCGGACATCACCGTGGTGTGTACCCCCACCCTGAAAGGGGCCCCCCGGTTCTCCGAGTATGTGGAGGTCAGCGAGGAGGGCCGGATCACCGACCTGTCCATCCACCCCACCTCCGCCGACAAGGCGCTGGAATCCCTGGAGGTCTATATCCTGTCCAAGCGCCTGCTCATGGACATGGTGAACTACTGCTCCGCCCACGACGTGGCCAACTTCAGCCGCGGCGTGCTCCAGCCCCGGCTCAAGTCCCTGAAGATGATGCCCTACGTTCACAAAGGCTATGTAGGCCGCTTCCAGTCGGTGGGCGACTACTACCAGCGCTCCCAGGAGCTGCTGGACCCCGCCGTCCGGGCCGACCTGTTCAACCCCGCCCGCCCCATCCGCACCAAGGATCAGTCCAACCCCTCCACCTACTACGGCCCCGAGTCCGTCTCCAGACACTCCCTGGTGGCCGACGGCTGTCAGATCGAGGGTGCGGTGGAAAACTCCATTCTCTTCCGCGGCGTGGTGGTGGAGAAGGGGGCCAAGGTGTCTGACAGCGTGCTCATGCAGGGCACGGTGGTCAGAGCGGGGGCCTCCCTGTCCTATGTCATCGCCGACAAGGACGTGACGGTGAACGAGAACCGCATGCTCATGGGTCACGCCACCTACCCCCTGGCCATCGCCAAGGGCTCTGTCGTCTGATTTTCCGGACGCCCTCCTGTCCTGAGGAGGGCGTCCTCCTAAAAATCCCCGTATCGGTAGGGGCGGCCAAAGGCCGCCCGCATGATCCGGAACAAAAAACGGGCGGCCAAAGGCCGCCCCTGCGTGAAAGGTGATCGTATGAAAATCTTGTTTGCCACTTCTGAGGCCGCCCCCTTCATCAAGACCGGCGGCCTGGCCGACGTGGCCGGCTCCCTGCCCCAGGCTCTGGCGGCCGAGGGCCACGAGGTCAAAGTGATCCTCCCCCTCTATGAGGGCATCAGCGAGGACTGGCGCTCCAAAATGACGTTTTTGAAGTACTTCAACGTCACCTTGGCCTGGCGGCAGGTGTACTGCGGCATTTTTGAGATCGAGTACCAGGGGGTTACCTTCTGGTTTGTGGACAACGAGTACTACTTCAAGCGCTGGCAGCTCTACGGCCACTTTGACGACTGCGAGCGGTACGCCTACTTCTCCCGGGCCGTGGTGGAGACCCCCGGCCAGCTGGACTGGGCTCCCGACATCATCCACTGCAACGACTGGCAGACCGCCCTGGTCCCCGTCTACCTGCTGGAGGAGCGCTATCGCATTCCCCAGCTGGACCACGCCAAAACCGTCTACACCATTCACAACATCGAGTATCAGGGCCGCTACGGCGACCAGGTTCTCCAGGACGTGATCGGTCTGGACCGCAGCTACTTCAACGAGGGAATGTTGGCCTACCACCGGGACGTGAACCTGATGAAGGGCGCCATCATGGCCTCCAACTTCGTCACCACCGTCTCCCCCACCTACGCCCAGGAGCTGCGCACCCCCTTCTACGCCCACGG
>CATKHE010000289.1 GCA_949747935.1 uncultured Eubacteriales bacterium | reverse complement strand
TGGGGGATATCTGGCAGGAGCTGACCTACGCCTACGCACCCCAGGCCAGTGCCTCAGCCGAAGCCATCCCCGGAGACGTCTATCTCAACGGCGACATCGTGGCGGAGCTGGAGCAGAATGGGATCAGCTATGAGGAGTGGCTGACGGAGAACGGTTTTTATGACAGCTACAATATTCCCCTTGTGGAGCAGGCCACCAGCATCGGCACGGCGGTGGCCATCCTCGGCGAGAACGGCGGCTGGCTGCTGCGGGAATATCTGGGGGAGCTGGCGGACCACTCCCTGAATCTGCTGGCCGTGTTCTGGGGGCTTTACCTGCTGATTTTCAATGACTGGCGGTATAATAAACGGCCGTGGAGACGGGGCGTTATCGCTATGCTGGCCGCCTGGGGGCTGGACCGGCCCATCCAGAGGCGGCTGAGCCGGGTGTGCGGCGTCACCGCGATGACGGTCCTCCTGCTGGGGGCGGTCAACCTGAACCTGCTGGTTTACGCCTCCAGCTACCGGAGGGGCGTGCCCCTGGAGGCCGTCTGGACCATCGTCACCCCCGCCGCCCTGCTGCTTCTGGTCTGCGGGGTCCTGATCTGGCGGCTGCATCGGCTGTGGACCGACTTCGGAGCGGTGGCCGACCAGGCTGCGGCCATTCGGGCGGGCGAGCTGGAGGGTGAATTGATCCTACGGCGGGACAGCGACCTGTCCGGGCTGGCCGACGACCTGAACCATATCCGGCAGGGCCTGCACCAGGCGGTGGAGGAGCGCACCCGCAGCGAGCGGATGAAGGTGGAGCTGGTGACCAATGTATCTCACGACCTGAAAACCCCTCTCACCTCCATCATCAGCTACACCGAGCTGCTCTCCCAGGAGCCCCTGGAGCCCCCGGCCAGCGAGTACGTCCGGATTATGGGGGAGAAGGCCCAGCGGCTCAAGGCCATGGTCCAGGACGTGTTTGAAGTGAGCAAGGCGGCCTCGGGACAACTCCCTGTTAAATTGGAGGAGCTTGATTACGCCCGGTTATTGCGTCAGACTCTGGCCGACATGGCCCAGGCCATCGACAACAGCGGCCTGACCCTGCGGGCCGCCATCCCCGAGGGGGAGGTGCCTATCACCGCCGACAGCGACCGGCTCTACCGGGTCTTCCAGAATCTCATTGGCAACGCCCTGAAGTACTCCCTGCCCGGCTCAAGGGTGTACCTGAGCCTGGAGGTGGAGGGCGGACAGGCCGCCGCCAGCGTGCGGAACACCTCCGCCGCTGAGCTCAAGCCGGGGGCGGACTACACCGCCCGGTTCGTCCGGGGGGACGAGAGCCGCACCGACGGCGGCTCCGGCCTGGGGCTGTCCATCGCCGATTCCTTCACCCGGGCCTGCGGCGGCACACTGACCGTCACCACCGAGGCCGACCTGTTCACGGCCGTGGTGACCTTCCCGGTCAAATAGCGTTCTGTATTTGCCTTTTTCGCCGTTGTGTGGTATAGTAACCCTGTCAACGATCTTATGAACAGGGGGACCACCGATGAAAACACCGCGCGTCTTTGGTATTTTTCTGCTGCTCTGCGCCGCCTTGCTTCTGCCGGCCCACGCCCAGGAGGCGGTCCACACAGGGGCGAACTTTGATGCGGAGGGATTTTCCAACGCTGGACAGCTCTGGGACGGGACCCGGGATACCTGGGCCGTTGCCAAGGATGGGGGGAAGGTCACCGTCTCCCGCCCTGACGGAATCGCCGGGATCTATATTGAGTTCGACCGCCTCCCGCAGCCCTGGACGCTGAACGAGACAGAGCCCTGCGGGGAAAACGGCTTTCTCCATGAGTATGTGAATGTGGCCGCCCGGCTGGGTGAACCGGCGGACAGCGTGACCCTGGAGTTCCCGGCGGGGACGTCCATCGGGGAGATTTACGCCTTCTCCCCCGGCGAGCTGCCCGGCTGGGTGCAGGTGTGGCAGCCCCCTCTGGAGGAGGCCGACCTCCTGCTGGTCTCCTCCCACTCTGACGACGAGCAGCTCTTTTTTGCCGGCGTTCTGCCCTACTACGCCGTGGAGCGGAAGCTGGCCGTCCAGGTGGTCTATCTGGTGCAGCACTTTGAACGGCAGGGCAATCAGGGGCACCAGCGGCCCCACGAGCAACTGAACGGCCTGTGGACGGTGGGCATTCGGAACTACCCCATCATCCCGGATTTTCCCGACATGTACTCCGAATCCAAGAACCCCGAGACGGCCTTTGCGCAGGCCCTGAAGGCTTACCGGTCGGTGGATTACGAGTATGAGGATTTTGTCAGCTATCTTACCAGCTGTATCCGCCGGTTCAAGCCCCTGGTGGTGGTCTCCCACGATTTGAAGGGGGAGTACGGCCATGGCACCCATGTGCTGTGCGCCAACGCCCTGATCGATGCCGTGTCCGCCGCCGCCGACCCGGCGCAGTACCCGGACAGCGCCTCCTGGGGCCCCTGGGAGATTCAAAAGCTCTACCTCCACCTCTATGAGGACAACCAGATCACCCTGGACCTGGACACCCCCCTGGACAGTCTGGGGGGAAAGTCCCCCTTCCAGGTGACTCAGGCCGGCTTTGCCTGCCACTACACCCAGCAGTGGACTTGGTTCAACAAGTGGATGAACGGCACGCAGGCCAAGCCAATCACCCGCGCCGCCGATATCAAGACCTACTCCCCCTGTCTCTACGGCCTGTACAGCACCACGGTGGGCCCCGACGGCCAGGGCGGCGATTTCTTCGAGAATGTGGACACCTACGCGGACCAGCGGGCCAGGGAGGAGGCGGAGCGGGCCGCCTGGGAAGCCGAGGCCGCCCGTCAGGCGGAGGAGGCCCGTCTCCAGGCCGAGGAGGAGGCCCGGGCGGAGGCGGAGGCCCTGAGACAGGCCCAGGCCGCCCAGGCCGAACGGAACCGGCTCCTGGTAATGCAGCTTTCCGTCATGGCCGGCGTTGTTCTGGTGCTTTGCGTCAGCCTGTTCCTCATGGTGAGGAGAATCCGCAGAAGATAGAAAAAATCCCCGGATGGATGATCCGGGGATTTTTTTACAGCTTTTCGATCTCCTCCTGGTCTACCACCTGAATGCCCCGCTGGGCCAGGGCGGAAGCGGCGGCGGCGTTGTCCTCCACCCGGAAGATCATGTAGGCGTGCTCTGCGTCCCTGCCGCCCAGGAAGGCGTACATATACTCCACATTCACATTGGCGTCAGTGAGGGCCTGGAGGACCTTGTTCAGCCCGCCGGGCACGTCGGGGATGGCCACCCCAAGCACGGGGGTGATGTTGTTGATAAAGCCTGCATCCTTCAAGACGGTGGTGGTTGTGTACACGTCGTCCACAATCATCCGGGCGATGCCGAAGTCGCTGGTCTCGGCCAGGGAGAAGGCCCGCATGTCGATTTTGTTCTGGGCCAGCACCCCGGTCATAGCGTAGAGCGCGCCGGGCTTGTTCTCCAGAAAGACGGAAATCTGCTTGATACTCATGGTTTTCCC
>CATKHE010000288.1 GCA_949747935.1 uncultured Eubacteriales bacterium | reverse complement strand
TCTGAAGAACAGCGTAGAGACCAGTGAGATTCAGATCACCTGTCCTGACGGCAGCGGCGCGATTCAGAAGGGATCAGCTCTGGTGGAGCTGGCTGACGGAACAGAGCAGACCGTTTCCTTCGACGCCTCCCTCCCCGCCGGTGTCCACGCCATCGGCCGGACGGCGGGTCAGCGGGTGGTCACCATCCAACTGGGTCAAAAGGTGGCGGTGAAGAAGGTCACCATCACCGTTACGGCCACCGCCGGCGGCACCGGCTACGCCACGGTGAGCAAGGTGGAGTTCTTGAAGGACATCGTGCCCGACAGCCCCAAGAACAACCAGCCGCAGATCCTGTCCGCGGTGCCGGGCGACAGCAGCGTCTCCCTGGAGTGGACCAGGATCACCAACATTACCGGCTATGAGATCGAATACTGGCCTGCCGGCAATACCGCTCAGAAGAAGACGGAGCAGGCCACTGCTGCCTCCGTGGTGATTACCGGTCTGGAGAACCTGACGACCTACCAGTTCCAGGTCACCGCCGTAAACGGAGACTGGCGCGGCGCGCCCTCCGCTGTCGAAGCGGCCACGCCGGAGCCGGGGAGCGTGCCCGGCGCGCCCTCCAACATTGGTGTGACCCCCGCTGACCAGTCCCTGCGGCTGAGCTGGGGCAAGACCAAGGACGCTGTCTTCTATCAGGTATTTTACCGGGAGGCGGGCCAGAGCAGCTTTACCCAGTTCGGCGGCAATGTGTTTGGCACCTCCGCCGCCATCACCGGCCTGACCAACGGCGTGACCTATCAGGTTGCGGTGAAGGCGGGCAACGGCAAGGGCGTAGGCCCCTACTCCGCCACCGCCTCCGGCACGCCCAAGCGGGAGGAGCTGACCCTCCCCGAGCTGCCCGCCGAAGGACGGATCGACAACAGCCATGTGGTTGAGGTCAGGATGACCAATCCCAACAATGTGGACCGGAACCTCTGTCCCGGTTTCGCCCCCGCCCAGGTGGTGGACGGCGATGCCGCCACCTACTGGATCGCCCGGGTGTTCTGGGAGAGCATGGAGTTTACCTATACCTTTGACCAGCCCCAGGACATGAACTATGTCATTTGGGTGCCCTACCTGAGCGGGAACTACAAATACATGATGGCCCGCTATTCGGTAACCGCCAGGGATGCGGAGGGCAACGTGCTCTCCACCGGCACCTACCCCGCCCCCGCTATGTCCGACAAAAACTACCTGGTTCTCACCTTCCCAATGGTCAAAGGGGTCAAGAGCCTGTCCATCAGCCTGGCTCAGAAGGAGGGGGCTCCAGCGGTCAATATCTCCGAGATGGCCTTCTACCGCAGCGACAGCCTGGCGGAGGAGATTGCCGCTCTCTTTACCGACGAGACCTTCACCGCGCTCAAGTCCGGTGTGACTCCGGAGCAGATTTCCGCCCTCACCGCCCGTCTGGAGGCCAAGGCCGACTTCTATCTGGACCTGGACTGCCTGCGGGATGAGCTGACTCTGGCCCAGGCCCTGCTGGACGGCGATTCCAGCGCCTTGGGCGTGGTCAAGCAGGATTTCCAGAGCCGCGGCGGCGGACAGGACAGCGCCTATGGACAGGGTGCCAGCGCCCTCCAGCCTCTGGGCGCCTCCGCCCGGGCCGGGGCCACCGTGGCCGTCTACGCCCAGCTGCCCGATGACAAGCCGGTGTACGTAACGCCCACTCAGTTCTATGGGGAATCCGGCATCTGGAGCGGCAGCGCCGTCCAGCTGGTGAACGGCCGCAACTACATCACCATTCCCCAGATCGGGTCCCTGGACGCCGAGCGCGGCGGTCCCCTCTACCTGACCTACGCCGGGGATCATCCGGAGCAGATCAAGCTCCATATCCGGGGGGACGGCGACACCTTTGCCATCCCTGTGCTGGAGCTGTCCGGCTGGTATGACCTGGACGAGGCGGGCCGCAAGGCTATCATCCGGGATTATGTGACCCGGCTGGAGGCCTATGTGGGGGCTCTGAGCTCCGCCGACCTGAGCCTGGACATCCGCAATGCCACCGAAATTTCCACCCCCAGTGTGCTGCTGTCCATCCCCGCCAATCAGGCGCTGGCCGGTCTGAAGGGGGTAAACCGGAATACGGAGCAGATGGTGTCCGCCATGTATGACAATGTGCTGGCCTGGGAGGACGTGCTCTATGTGGCCAACCAGGTCCAGGGCATCATTCCCGCCGGCGGAGCACGGAAGGATGACTGCCGCTACCCCATGACCGTCCGACAGAATATCCGCTATATGCGCATGTTCGCCGGAGCGTTCATGTACGCAGCCGGAAGCCATGTGGGCGTGGGCTACGGCTCTACCTCCGGCCTGGTGTCCGGAAGCCCTGTGTCGGCCACCGGGGCGGGGAACGTCAACAGGCTGTTCGGCTGGGGCATTGCCCACGAGATCGGCCACAACATGGATAAGCTGGGCAAGGCGGAGATCACCAACAATATCTACGCCTTGGCCATCCAGGCCTGGGACGGCTCCTCCATGATCCGACCCACCCGCCTGACCAACAGCGGCATCTGGGCGCGCGTCTATGAGAAGACCTCCGCCGCCCGCCCCGGTCCGGCAGGAAATGTGTTTGTCCAGCTGGGCATGTACTGGCAGCTCCATCTGGCCTACGATCAGGCCGATAAGCCTCTGAAATTCTACAACGACTTCTTCAAGGCCTGGAAGGCCGGGGAGTACGGCTCCTACTCCTATGATGAGCGGGTGGCCCTCATCGCGTCCAAGACGGCGGGAAAAGACCTGACCGGCTTTTTCACCCGCTGGGGTATGTCCCTGGGGGACGCCGCCAAGGCCGAGATGGGCAAGCTGCCCAAGGAGACCCGGGCCCTCTGGTATCTCAACGACAGCTCCTACGCCTACCGTATAAACGGCGGCGCAGCCTTCGCCGGGACGGTCTCTGTCTCTGCCAGAACGGAGGAGAACAAGGCTGTTCTGACCATCACCGGCGGGGATGACGCCATTCTGGGCTATGAGATCCGCCGGAACGGCCAGCCTGTGGCTTTCACCACTGAGAGCAGCTATACCGACGACCTTGGGCCCGCCAACAACCTGACCTATACCTACTCTGTGGTCCCGGTGGATCAGCTGGGCAACGCGGGCGGCGAGATCAAGGCCAACGAGGTCCGTGTGGCCTGGGATACCGCCATCGACCCCGGCCTGTATGACATGGCGCGGGATGGGAATACCGTCACCATCACCATGAAAAACGGTGCGGTCCCCGTTACTGGCGTAAAGATTTCCGGAACAGAGCTGACCGGGAGCTACAAGGTGGAGCGCAAGGCCAGCGCCGGAGACCAGAGCTGGAGCACAGTGAAGGAGGGGACCCTCTCCGGCAGCGATACGGTGGGCTACTTCACCAAGCCGGGGGCCAAGCCCGACGACACCCGCATCTGGACCTATGACGCGGCGGTCCTGCGGATTACGGGCGTTCCCGACGGCGCCTCGGTGACGCCGCTGGACTACCCCGGCGACCGGGTGGACTTCTACCCCGGGGCCTCGGTGGGCAGGCTCCAGTCTGAGTACCGCTACGGTGACGGGGCCAACGACGTGGTTCCTGCCGGCACCCTGGTGGTTCTGGGCACCTACCGGGGTGACCCCGCCTATAACACAGCGGAGCTTGAGGTTCGCTACAGCACCGCTGCCGAGGCCTCGGAGAACGCGGAGAATGAGGTCGTGGAGCGGGCCATGAACGGCTATTCCCTGCTTTTCGCTGAGATTCCCGAGGACGGCAGGGTCAGCGACACCAGCGACGGCTTCTGGCTCTTTGTTCCTGACCTGACAGCGGAGGAGCAGTTGAATCAGGAGGCCGGCATCACCGGCGGTCCCCTGGAGCTGCGGGCGATCCTCCGCCGCTACGACGGCGTAGACCACACCGGCACCCCCCGCACCACCAGCACAACGCTGTGGATTAGCTTCCCGGAGCTGGAGGCCCTGCCTGAGATTATTCTGACCGGGGAGGGCGTCCAATGAGAGCAACAATGAAACGCGCCCTCTCCTGGATTCTCGCCGCGGCGGCCGCCGCCCTGATGGTCTGTCCGGCGGCGGCGGCCTCCTCCCCCTGGCTGCTGGTAGAGGACAAGGGCACCAACACCCAGCCGGTGAGCCTCCAGGGGCTGTCCGGACGGTATACCAGCGTGCAGATTACGCTGAAGCTGAGCAGCGCCCCTGACGGGCTCAGCTTCGTCAGCGCTCTCTCTGACGAACAGACCTACTCCACATCCCAGCTGTCGGGGGACAGCCTGACCATCTACGTGACCTCCAAGGCCATGCTGAATCAGGACAGCACCCTTGCGCTGGGTACCCTTACCGCGGACGAGAGCTTCACGGTGGCCTCTGCCTCCGGCTTGAAGCTGCTGAATGTGGGGCCAGACGACACACAGACCCTCACCTACAGCAGTGTGAGCCTGAGCGGCTCCGGTTCCTCAACGCCCTCCCGGTATTCGGTGTCCGCGGCCGCCGGGATCAGCGGCGGCTCCCTCCAGATCAGCGCGACCCACGCCAGGCGGGGGGAGACGGTCACCGTCACCGCCCTCCCCGACCCCGACTATGTCCTCCGCGCGCTCACCGTCACCGACCGGATGGGCCGTGAGGTTTCTGTGACCGACCTGGGGGACGGAAAATGGTCCTTCGTCATGCCCTCCTCCGCCGTCACGGTGAATGCCTCCTTCGTCCCG
>CATKHE010000287.1 GCA_949747935.1 uncultured Eubacteriales bacterium | reverse complement strand
GAAAATCGGCATGGGCCAGCTCATCGACCAGGCCATGGGCGAGTGGGAGGAGAAGCTGACCGGCCGCAAGCTCACCCTGGTGACCAGCCTGCCCGAGGGGGAGACCTGGGTGTATGCCGACGGGCGGCACCTGTGGCGGGTGATCGACAATCTGCTGTCCAACTGCGCCAAGTACGCCATGGAGGGCACCCGGGTCTATCTGGACCTGGAGCGGGGGAAGGGGCAGGCCGCCCTGTCAATAAAGAACATCTCCCGTGAGCCGCTGAATGTTCCCGCCGAGCGGCTGATGGAGCGGTTCGTCCGGGGGGAGGAGTCCCGTTCCACCGAGGGCTCCGGTCTGGGGCTGTCCATCGCCCGGAGCCTGACTGAACTACAGGGCGGTGCCTTCGACCTGGCCGTAGATGGAGATTTGTTCAAAGCCATTGTCACACTTCCCCAGGCGAGCTGATATGCTGCCGTTGAACTGTCCATTCTGCTTCAGAATGGACAGTTTTAATTTTAAAAATTGTAAAATCCACATGATTTTTAGGCTGGCTTGTGGTATGATGGACTGGATATGATATGGGAAGGGGGCGGCAAGCCATATGGAGCCTGTTGAGCTGAAGGAGATCATGTATGTTCTGGCGGTTTGTGAGGAGAAGAGCTTTTCCCGGGCCGCGGAGAAGCACTATATCTCCCAGCCTGGTCTGAGCAAGATTGTCAAGAGAACGGAGCAGAAGCTGGGCGTCAAGCTCTTTGTCCGGGGAAGCGCTCCTCTCAGCCTCACCCCTGAGGGAGAAAACATTATTGCACTGTTCCAAAGGATGTACGGCATCCAGGCGGAGCTGGAGCAATACTGCCGCAATGTCCACAGAAAGCGGCGCAGTGAACTGAGTGTCGCCGCTCCCTCCTTTTTCTGCACCTATGTCCTGCCGCCCATTGTCACTGCTTTCAAAATGGAGCACCCGGACTGTGACGTCAAGCTGATCGAGGTGAACGACAAGGATTTGAAGGGGTTTCTGCGGGCGGGAATCGCAGACGTCGGACTGTCGGTGGAGGGAAACGCAGGGGATGAGTTCGATGCGCTGCTTCTGAAGCGGGAGCACATCATCCTTGCGGTTCCCAGGCGTTACGCCGTAAATGAGCGGGTGCGGGAGAGTGCCCTGTCCTATGAGGATCTGTGCGGCGGCCGGCTTTGGGAGGACAGCGTCCCGGCTGTTTCCATGGAGCATTTTTCAGGGGAGCGTTTTCTCTTTCTGAAGCAGGGCAACGATATGTATGAGCGGGGGCTGCGCATCTGCCAAGCGGCCGGATTTCAGCCCAACGTTGTCATGTCCCTGGACCAACTGCTGACTGCCTATTATCTGGCGGAGGCGGGCGAGGGCGTCACCCTCATCAGGGCCGGTATTCCATACTACACCGGATATTCCGACGGACTTCTTTTTTACAAAATAGACCATCCCGATACAAGCCGGGAGGTCTGGCTCTATCAGGTGCGAGGGAAAAAGCGGACGGAGATGGAGCGTGGTTTCATTGACTGCCTGAAAAACAGCCCGTTGCCGGGATAGTGTGTTCCAGCTATTCCATTTTGGAATAAGCTCATAAGGGATTGACTATAGACTTTTCCGCAGCTTCATGGTATGTTAGGGTCACCAAATTGAAACAGGAGGCGGTCAGCCATGACCATTGAAGAAAAATTTGAAACGTTGGGCATTGACAATGCGCCCGGACAGGAGAGCCTGCAGAAGTCTGTTCAGTTGGAGCTGAGGGGTGAAAAGCTGGAGGGACCTATGGTGGACTTTTCCCACGGCGATGTGGACGCCCACCAGCCCACCCCTGGCAGCTTTGAGTTGTTCTCCGCGGGTGTAGCGGAGGGTGGGGCTCAGGCCTACACCCCGTACCGGGGCAGGAAGTCAGTTTTGGAACAGGTAGCGGCCGACCTTGCCGCCTTCACAGGCGCACCGGTGGACCCAACGAAAAATCTGATCCTGACCCCCGGTACACAGGGGGCGCTGTTCCTGGCCATGGGCAGCTGCATGATGCCCGGAGACAAGGTGGCGATTGTGGAGCCGGATTATTTTTCCAACCGGAAGATGGTTGAATTTTTCCACGGCCACATGGTCCCGATTCAGCTGGACTATGAGAATGTATCCGACCGTGCGGGGATTGATTTGGCGGCGCTGGAGGCGGCGTTTCAGGACGGCGTGAAGGTGTTCCTGTTCTCCAATCCCAACAACCCGGTGGGCTGTGTCTATTCCTACGATGAGATCTGTACCATCGCCGCACTGGCCAAGCGGTACAATGTGACCCTGATTGTGGACGAATTGTACTCCCGTCAGGTCTATCCTGGAGTCACCTACACCCATCTGCGGGCCCAGAAGGAGATTCCGGAGAATCTGATTACCATCCTCGGCCCCTCCAAGACCGAATCCCTCAGCGGCTACCGCCTGGGGGCGGCCTTCGGGACAGAGGCAATTATCGAGCGGATGGAGAAGCTGCAGGCCATCATGTCTCTGCGCTGCGGCGGCTATAACCAGGCCGTGTTTGGCACCTGGTTCCATGAGCCCGAGGGCTGGCTGGCCGACCGGGTCAGACAGCATATGGAGATTCGTGACGCGATTATGGAGGTAATTGCGCCCTACAAGGGGGTCTCCGCCAAGGCCACCCAGGGCGGGAGCTACCTGTTTATCAAGATTCCGGAGCTTGTGGTTTCTCTCCATCAGTTCATCCGGATTGCCCGCGAAATGGCCAACGTGATTGTGACTCCGGGGACGGAATTTGGTCCTCAGTTCCTCTGGCAGTTCCGGATCAACTTCTCACAGGACAAGACCAAGGCAGTCGACGCGATGAAGCGGCTGATGGAGCTGATGGAGCGCTACCGCAAGGCGTAAGCGCAGGTATAAAATTCAATATAAATCAAGGAGGCGCTTGTTATGAGCTCCAACCCCATTCCTCAAGGCAGGTATAAGCCCGCCGTGCGCTACAGCAATTTTATCTTTACCTCTGGCATGACCCCTCGCAAGGACGGCGTCTTGGTTTTGGCAGGCAAAATCAAGGCGGACGAGCCCCTGGAGACCTACAGAGAGGCGATCCGTCAGGCGGCAGCCAATGCGCTCACCGCAGCGAGAAACTGTTTGAACGAGGGAGAGGAGATTGTTCAGATTCTCAGCCTCACGGTATACGTAAATGCGGAACCGGACTACCTGACCCATGCCAAGGTGGGTGACGTTGTCTCTGAATACCTCTTTGAGGAGCTGGGAGACAGGGGAATCGGTGCGAGAGCGGCCATTGGATTGGCCACTCTGCCCGGCGACGCGCCTGTTGAGGTGCAGTTCGTGGCCGCCGCTGAATAAGATCGTTCCAGCTTACACAGGTGAGCGGCGAGCCTGGGGCTCGCCGCTCATTTCCATATGAGGTTTCCGGGCCGGAGGCTGAAATACAGGAGGGATTTCATGAAAATTGTGGTTTTGGACGGATATCTGGTGGGTTTTGGCGGGATAGATTGGAGTGGGCTGTCGGAGTTGGGGGAACTGATCTACTATGATATGGCCTCCGATTCCGGCGACATAGCAGCCTGTATTGGAGACGCCGATGTGGTTTGCACCAACCGCTGTCCTGTCACAGCAGAGACTATTTCGGCTTGTCCCGGGCTGAGGCTGATCCACAGCTTCGGCACCGGTTACAGCCAGATTGATTTGGCGGTGGCGGAGCGGGCCGGGATTGTGGTCTGCAATACGCCGGCTTACGGGCGGGGAGCTGTGGCGCAGATGGCGGCGGCCCTCCTCTTTGCTGCGGTGAGAAACGTCTCCGCGTTTGACCGTTATGTGAAAACCGTGGGCTGGAAGGAATCCATTGATCCGCAGATTTGTTCCATTGAGCAGATGGAGCTGACAGGGAAGACCATTGGAATCGTGGGGATGGGAGATATTGGCTATGCCCTGGCAAAAATTGCCGCGGCCATGGATATGCGGGTCCTGGCCTACCGCAGAAGACCTGACTCTGCGCTGGAGAACGATTTGATCCGCTTTGTGGACTTGGACAGCCTACTCAGGCAGTCGGATATTGTCAGTCTGCACTGTCCTCTGACGGAACAGACGAGAGGGCTGATTGGTAGGGGCAGCATTGAGAAAATGCGGCCGGGCGCAGTTTTGATTAACACCAGCCGGGGGGCGGTTGTGGATGAGAGGGCGGTGCTGGCGGCGCTGGAGTCGGGAAAGCTGCGCACCTATGCCACAGACGTATTCTGCGATGAGCCCTGCGGCGGCGATAACCCGCTGGCGCTTCACCCGCATTGTATCGCTACGCCTCATGTGGCGTGGTCCCCCAGAGAGACACGGCAGAAGATTGTGGATATTGCGGTGGATAATATCAGAGCCTTTGCCGCCGGAACGCCTAAAAATCTCGTAAGTGCCGTATAACCGACCGGACAAAAGAAAAAGAACCTGTACAGCGCAAGAAATCCGCTGAGATCTGATGATCCAGCGGATTTTGAAATGGAGGCGTCAGGCTGCCGGGACTTGATTGATACAGAGGACGAAGCAGGTCTGCTCCGCGCTGAACAGCAGGCTGTATTGGGGAGGGTGCTCCCGAAATTCCTGGCTGCACTCCGCGGCTTTCAGAAAGTGGTCCTCCACCAGCCGGTATGCGTTGGGTTCTTCCCCAAAACAGGCGGCGGCGCGGTGAATCAGGCTCTGGGCAATTTCCTGAACAGCGAAGCGTGTGATTTCATTGATTGCGTTCAGTTCAATCCCAAACATCAGACCGGCGGCCTGAATCAGCGGTTGTTCGCCGATAATCAGAATAAACTGAAGCTTGCTGCCCCATTGGTCAAGATAAGTCAGCTCGTAGTACTGTGCGTCTGAGATTGTGTCCTGGGCGGAAAAGTGGCCAAGATATTGGATGGGGATTCCAAGTATTTCCTGAAGTGGGCAGAGAATCACAGCCCGAATCAGAGACAGCTCGTCATCCGGCGCCGGCAGAGTAAGCTCGCTGGCTATTTTGCCGGTGATGGCCCGGTCCTCGATCATAATGTGTCCGGTCAGCCACCCGGTGCAGACACCGATAAATTGCTGGACCGCCTCAGCGGAAAAATTTGTGGAGTAGAGCTCGCGCTCCAGAGCCGGGAGGGTTTCCCGCCTCATTCTGTCGTGAGCCCGCTTGTGAGCCAGATAACCGGAATATCCGATCTCCCGCATATAGGCCTCTTCCTCCGTAAAGTGCTTCAGGGCGTAAGATTTGAAGTATTTGATTCCCTCGACACAGGCGAATTTGTTTTTGTGCTGCTCAACATAGAGCTCCATGATTTTCTGAACGATAGAGAAGAGCTTTCGGTGCGCTTCGTCGATGGCATCCACGCCGATGTTGAATCGATCCTGCCACTGGATTTGATGCATATAAATTCCTTCTTTTCTGCCGCCCGCAGGATGGTAGGCGGAACAAGGGCGATACTCCGCCCAAGGTTGTTTTGGAAAATGGCCAGCCGCTGTCCGCTTGGGGATGGAAGACCTATCCCGCCAACAGAAAATTCTTTCATACTTTGCCGGCCACTATATGATATGCTCCAAAGGGCAGGGTTGTTCCAGGAGATAAAAGGGCGCCGGCATTTCTGCCGGCACCGTCAGTGTGTATGTGTTCCGCAAAACGGTTTGTTCAGGAATCAATAAAGCTGCGTATCCGCAGGGTGACGCCCAGATCCGCGGCGATTTTTTTGCAGTTGGCAATTTCCTCTGCCGTCTTGTCCTTGTCTACAATGGTCATAACTACGTTGGGAACATAGCCGGCGACCTCTCGGGTAAAGTCCAGCATGGCCTGCCACGCAACCTCCCCCTGAACGGGATGGCACAGGGCGGTATAACCGGCGGCGTTGTCGGTGTTGAGCGAGATGGACAGAGTATCAATCCGCCCTTTCAGCTCCGGACACACGTCCCGCCCGTTAATAAGGCTGGCATGTCCGTTGGTGTTGATCCGCACAGGGGGGAGTTGGTCCCCGAAGCGCTCCTTCAGCCGGTCCACCAGCCACAACAGATCGTCCAGACGGTAGGTGGGCTCGCCATAGCCGCAGAAGACAATCTCCCGATAGGAGCACACATCCCGGCTGAGAAAGCTGTCCAGTGCCTCCTGACGGGTGGGTTCCCGCTCCAGCCAGAGGGAGTCCTGGGTGTAAATGGAGCCTTGAGCCCTGCCCTGACGCAGACAAAATTCACAGGAGCAGTTGCACTTGTTGGTCAGGTTGACGTACAGTGCCCCCTCGTATTCATAGGTGATGGTCATAGTCAATTCTCCTCAATTCCAAAAAATCTTATGCCGTTTTGAAAGGCGGTTTCCGCAACTTCTTCGGGGGTGATCCCCTTTACCTGAGCGATGGTTTCCGCCACCCGGCAAACATAGCCCGAATCATTCCGTTTTCCACGGAAGGGCTCCGGAGTGAGGTAGGGGGAATCGGTCTCGATCATAATCCGGTCCATGGGCAGCCAGTGAATGACCTCCAGGGACCTCCGGGCGTTCTTATAGGTGACCACCCCGGTAAAAGACAGCATCCAGTCCAGCTTTACCAGGACTTTGGCGTCCTCCAGGCTGCCGGAGTAGCAGTGGTACACCCCAGTGACATTGGGATGGGCCTTCACGGCTTCCAGGCAGTCGCGGTGGGCTTCCCGGTCGTGGACGATAACAGGCAGTTTCAATTCCTCCGCTAATTCCAGCTGGGAATGAAAAACGCTCTGCTGGAAGTCGTGGGGTGGGTTTTCCTTCCAGTAGTAGTCCAGTCCGATCTCACCGACGGCTTTTACCTTGGGCCGGGCGGCCAGCTCGCGCAGGGCGTCCACGGTGTCCTGAGAGAAGCCCTCGCAGTCGGAGGGGTGGATCCCCACGGCGGCGTAGACAAAGGGGAACCGTTCTGCCAGCTCTACCGCTGTTTGGGAGCTTTCCAGGTCGCAGCCGGGGTTGAGAATCAGCTCCACCCCCTTCGACGGCATGGAGGCCAGCACCTCCAGCCGGTCGGCGTTGAAGGCCCCGGAGTCGTAGTGGGCGTGAGTGTCAAATAAGCGCATGGCGTGGTCCTCCTAAACATTTTCCATATCATACTCCAACAGAGCAAAAAAATCAAGAGTACCCTGTTTTTAGATGTTGAATTGTTCTAAATTGCTGTAAATAGCCATTAGTTTCCATAAGATTGCGTTTTATTAGGAAAACACACTGCCAAAAGGATTTTATGCTTTGGCGGGTATCAGCCCGCCTCGGCGGTGTCAGTGGT
>CATKHE010000286.1 GCA_949747935.1 uncultured Eubacteriales bacterium | reverse complement strand
GTCGGGGGTAAGTCCGAACCGCTCCCCCACCGCGGCGGCGATCAGGGCGGGGTAGATCATGTGCTCCCCCAGAGCGGGAACCTTGACCTCCCGGTCCATCCCGGAGGTGGTAAGGCGGCAGTGAATGTGGCTGACGCCGTCCCCGCCGGTGACCTGGGCCCGGCAGCCACAGTCCTCCCCCTGTCCACAGAAGATGGCCGGGACAGGGGTCCTCCCTCGCAGAGAGTTCAGCAGAACATCATCCCCATTGAGAATCAGAAGGCCGTCCTTTTGGATATAGGGCAACAGCTCACACTTGGCCTTCAGGATGTTCTCCCGGCTGCCCAACCGTTCAATATGGGCGTCTCCAATGTTGGTGATAACCCCCATATCGGGACGGACGACGCCTGCTAGGCAGTCGATCTCTCCAGGGCGGTCCATGCCCATCTCCAGCACGGCAATCTCGTGGCTGGAATCCAGCCGCAGCAGGGTCAGCGGCAGGCCGATGGTGTTGTTGAAATTGCCCTCTGTCTTGAGCACCTTATATTTGACGCCCAGAACAGCGGCCAGCATATCCTTGGTGGTGGTCTTGCCCACACTGCCAGTCACCCCGATAAAGGGGATATGGAACCTGCTCCTGTACCAAGACGCCAGGTCCAACAGGGCCTGTTGGGTGTCAGCCACTCTAATATAGAATTTTCCCGGCAGACAGCCGTCCGGCTCCCGGGCAGTGAGGCAGCCTGCGGCGCCCCCTCTCAGGGCGGAGCTGATGTAGGCATGGCCGTCAAACCGGTCTCCCGCCAAGGGAATAAACAGAGCGCCTGGGTGAATGGCCCGGCTGTCGGTTTCTACCCGTGCAACAGGAAAACTTAGATCGGAAAAACCGTCCAGAAGCCGTCCGTTTACCGCCTGAATCAGCTGAGCCAGCGTAATGGTCTCCATTTACAGTCCCTCCTTGCGGGCCTCCAGGGATTTTTGAATGATCGTGTCGCACAAGTTGCCGTAGTTGATACCCACTGCGGCCGCCTCCTGGGGCACCAAGCTGGTAGGGGTCATGCCGGGAAGGGTATTGATTTCCAGAAAATAGGGGGTTCCATCCTGGGTAACGATGAAGTCGGCCCGGGCATAGACAGAAAGACCAATGGTTTTAAACACCGTCAGAGCCGCGTCGCCCAAGGCTTTCTCCAAGGTATCGGGGATTCTTGCGGGACATACCTCGCTGGCCGCGCCGGGCTGATACTTGTTGGCGTAGTCGTAAAAGCCCTCCTTGGGAATGATTTCAATCGAGGGCAGCGCCTTATCCCCCAGTATCGCCACCTGAATCTCCCGGCCCTGAATATACTGTTCCAGAACGGTGCGTCCGCCCAGCCGAACGCTTTCCTCCAGGGCCAGCCTCAACTGGTCCTTTTTCTTAACGATATGGCCCCCGATGGAGGAGCCACTGGCAATGGGCTTCACCACCACAGGGAACTTGACCCGCTCCATCAGATCCTCCAGATTCTCCTCCGTGACGGTGACCGTCTCCCACTGTGGGGTTTTCACCTTATCGGCCACCAGCCGCTTGGTCAGGTCCTTGTCCATGGCGATGGCTGAGCCCAGACAGCCGGAGCCGGTGTAGGGTACGCCCAGCAGATCCAGGGCGGCCTGAATGCGGCCGTCCTCACCGCAGGCTCCGTGGAGCGCCAGATAGACAATGTCCGCATCGGCGCACATTTCAAAAACGCCGGGACCGATGACCGAAGGATTGTCATCCCCCCGCCGGGCCCGCACCTCTTCCAGGTCTGGAGCCTCCCGGCTCACCTTCTTGAAGGAATCGGGCACCGGGGCTACATACAGTCCGCGGCCTGACACAGCCCCATCCAGTCCAAAGAACAGGTCCATCAGCGCTACCTGGTGGCCCCGCTTGCGAAGCGCCTCGCACACCATAGCGCCAGAGGACAGGGAAACGTTGCGCTCCGGGCTTAAGCCGCCCGCCAATACCAGTATTTTCATATCAACACCTCATTATAGAAGTCTATGGGGCATACCAATCACATTTTACCATAGTAAGTTATTCTAACACATCCCTGTCTGATTCTCAACCCGAAGGAGAAAATTTTCCAAGAGATTTGACAACGTCCCATTTTTCCTGTATGATAGTGTCCGCAGTAAGCTGGACAGCCGCGCGGGCGGGGCGAAAGGCCTGCCTGTGAGGAAAGTCCGGGCTCCGCAGGGCAAGGATAACGGGTAACACCCGCCGGGGGCGACCCTAGGACAAGTGCAACAGAGATATACCGCCTCACCCGT
>CATKHE010000285.1 GCA_949747935.1 uncultured Eubacteriales bacterium | reverse complement strand
TCCGGTTCCCCTACGCCTCCATGGTGGGCACCCTCATCGGCTTCACCGCCCTGATTCCGGTGGCCGGCGCCTATATCGGCGCAGGGGTGGGGGCCTTCCTCATCTTCACCGTCTCCCCTGTCAAGGCTCTGCTCTTCCTGGTGTTCATCTCCGTCCTCCAGCAGCTGGAGGGCAACCTGATCTACCCCAGGGTGGTGGGCTCCTCCATCGGTCTGCCTGGCATCTGGGTACTGGCCGCTGTCACCATTGGCGGCGGGGTGCTGGGCATCGGCGGGATGCTGCTGGCCGTCCCCCTGGCCGCCACCTTTTATCAAATCCTCCGGGACGACGTGGTGCAGAGAAACCCATAGCGTTCCTCGCTGCAATGGACACACATAAATAATCTTAAATATCCTGGTAGAAAAATTTGACAAAAAACTCATTTTGTGTTATCCTCTTCTTGTCGCATATGCCCATTCTATCAAAATAAAGGAGGAGACATCGCGTATGAAAAAAACCCGCATCCTGACCAGTTGGCTGGTCGTACTCGCAATGGCGGCGAGCCTGCTTACTATCCCGGCCTCCGCCGCGGAGGGGGAAGCACAGCTGAAGTTCATCTACCCTGACACCATTGTCCAGGAAGATGTCACAGTGGAACTCTATCAGGGCTTCCCCGCCGCCGGCTATCTGTCACTGGCAGAATCCATTGAGCAGGGCCATATCACCGAAATCGCCCCTGACAGTGACGGAACCTACCCCATTGCCGCCGCAGGTATCTATAGCTACCATATCTTTGGCGAAGGTTACTACAACATTATGAAGCTGTTCATCGTCACCGATGAGATACTTGCCTCCGGACAGATCGATCTGGAGATTACCCCTTATTTCGGCAAGCTGGGAGAAGACGGCTTCCAGCCCACTGTCAAGCCGGAAAATGCCCCTGATACATATGTGATGGATGAGCGGGACCAGATGCTTATTATCTGGCCTGACGAGTTGCTGGAGCAGCGCTTTTCCGTAGAGCCCCAGGGCTATAAGAGCCCCGCTTTCACCGGAGAGCACGCTGCCCATCGGGTGACTTCCCAGGATGAGCTGATGGCTTTCCTGCAGGATCGGGATGCCAAGTGCGATTACATGCACCTTTATTCCGCCGGAACCACCCCCAACTATCACTATGACCTGCCTCTGGCCATTTTCTCCCAGACTGAAATCCCTGCCGGCGCTACCCTGGAAGAGGCCGCTCAGCTGCTGCGGGCCAACGGCAAGGTCAATATCTGGTATCAGACCCAGATCCATCCCAATGAGCCCGCCGCCGGCGAAGGTTCTCTGGTGGTTATTGACAACTTTATCGATGACCCCAGCGTTGCCGCTCTGCTGGACACTGTCAACCTGATTATTGTTCCCCGCATCAATCCCGATGGCTCCTATCTGTTCAGCCGCGCCACCTATGATGGCTATGATATGAACCGGGATCATATGGCCCTCAAGGCTGGGGAGCTTGCCCAGCTGCACACCGCCTATCGCCTGTTTATGGCCGAGGTGGTTATGGACGGACATGAGTTTGACTTCTATGGCGCTTTTGAAAGCTGGTACGACATGACGCCCCAGCCCTACACCGGAGATGCCGACGATCTGGAGACCACCCCCGCCACCAGCCTGAACGACGACCCCGCTGTCACCGCTCTGGCTCTGAAAATGTGCGCCTACACCTTTGACCAGGCTGAAGACGCCGGCCTGCGCGTCAATCACTACGGCACCACCGTCAACAACCCCATCGGCCGCGCCTACTTCGGCCTGTACAACTGCCTGTCCTTCCTGGTGGAAACCCGGGGCATCGGCGCAGGTAAGACTACCTTTGAGCGCCGGGTCTTCTCTCAGGAGACTGCGATGATGAGCTACATTACTTATGCCTCCCAGCACGCCCAGGAGATTAAGGAAACTGTGGCCGCCGCCCGCGCCGCGGTTATTGAGCAGGGCAAGACCTTTGACGAGACCGAGCTGCTGGCTCTGCACCAGGTCGCCTCCGGCAACACGCAGACCGAATACGATGGAAATCGGGTCCGCTACAATCTGGACGGCTCCCTCAAGGACGAGAACCGGAATAAGTTGAATCTGAACGACACGATCGTCCGTGGCCGCGCCCGTCCTACCGCCTATGTCATTCCCAAGAACATCGCCAACCTGGACAAAATCCTCTACATTCTGGACAATCAGGGCGCCGAGTACTACGACCTGGAGCCCAACTCCTCCGCAAACCTGAAGCAGTACTACTATGTGGATGAATACACCTACAACGAGCGCAAAATGGGCTTTACCGCTGATTTGCGGGACGAGGCCAAGACCGTCTTCGAAAACGGTGCTGTTGTCATCCCCATGGACCAGGTGGCGGGCAATGTCATCGCTATGCTCATGGAGCCCGATGTCAACGATTCCAACGGTTACGACGGTTCCCTGGTACAGTATGGCGTTATTGCCTATGACGAAGCTACCAACAACTTCCCCATCTACCGCTATGAGGGCGACAATCCCCGGACCGTTCTGGTGAGCAATGCTCCTGATGTCACCCCTGAGCCCGAGCCCCAGCCCGAGCCTGAACCCGATCCCGATCCGGCTCCCGTCGGCACCTATACCGTACAGGCTGGCGATTCCCTGTGGAGAATCGCTCAGAAGCACCTCGGCTCCGGCAGCCGCTGGAACGATATTTATGAGGCCAACCGCGACACAATCCGTGACCCCAACTTCATTCGTATTGGCCAGGTGCTTAATATCCCCGCTCGCTGAGCAGTACAAAAACCCCCCGGCTGTCGCCGGGGGGTTTTTATGGCTATTTCTTTCAGACCGTTTACCCATTATATGACGCTGCCCCGCCAAAAGGCGAGGCAGAAATTTTAGTCCATACAAAACATAGGCCGTGCCTCATCAAAGAGGTCCACCATGCCGCAGTAGTTGAGCACCTCATACTTCCACAACCAGTTTTTCTGCTCCTCGCTCAGCTCAGACTTTTTCAAAAACTGTCCGTCGGCGGTGACGAAGCCCACAGGGGTGACCGCAGGCATGACGTCATACAGGTCGGCCAGAAATTCCATGTAGCCGGTGAGGGGAAGTCCAGCGGTCTGCGCCGTGAGCACCCCCAGAAAATTGGGGCTGATGACCACATCCTGCTGCTCCTCAATGTCGTAATTGGCCCAGATGAAAAAGGGAACGGCGTACTGCTGCATGACCTCCTCGGTAGTCCGCTCAGACAATTTTTTTCCGTACAGCTCCTCATAAAAGGCGTTGGTCAGGGGCGGCTGGTGGTCACCGAAAAAGACCACCAAGGTGGGCTCCTCACACTGGCTGTAGTAGGCAATCAGCTCCTCCAGCGCCTTGTCGCTCTCCCGCATCAGGGCCAGAAACTGCTCCGCCGTCCGGTCCGCCGCCCTCAGCGGCTCCGAAAGCTCAATGCTCCGCGACAAATTGCGCCACCCCTGGGCAT
Organism: uncultured Eubacteriales bacterium; assembly: GCA_949747935.1. The sequence continues at coordinate 98 of CATKHE010000285.1, read as the reverse complement.
AGCCGCTGTGGTTCTGCATGGTGACGTTGAAGAAGAACAGTTTCCCTTCCTCCTCCTCAGCGGCCCGGAAGATCATCTCATAGTCCGACTGGTCAGAG
>CATKHE010000284.1 GCA_949747935.1 uncultured Eubacteriales bacterium | reverse complement strand
GCGGGATTGGACATAAAAAACACTCCTTTTTTGTATTTGACCGCTGGAAGAGCGCTGTCTTCCAGGTGTCAAAACAAACAAGGAGGCGTGCTTTCGCGCGCCAAAATGGCGCGTGTATTGTTTTACACACATCTTCTTCCATCCGGACTGTAACCGTTGGTCCCGGAGTTTCACCGGGTCAGCGGACACGTGTTAAGTGCCCGGTCGCGGACTTTACCGCCAGTGGGGAATTTCACCCCGCCCTGAAGACATCGTATCCAGTTGTCTGAAAGCATTATACGACAGACCCGCGGAAAATGCAACCCCCAATTTCAGGGGATGGGCAAATTGTGGACAATTTGAAAAACTTTGACTTACCCTCTATGCAAACGGTAAAAAATATATTAAAATAGGGTCAAGAAAAAGAACAGGAGTGGTTCCGATGGAGCAGCCAAGATATAAACGGGTATTATTGAAAATCAGCGGCGAGGCCCTGGCGGGAGAGGCATCCCGGGGGCTGGACTTCCATGTGATCGGCAAGGTGTGCGATGTGGTCAAGCGCTGTGTGGAGTTGGGGGTCCAGGTGGGTGTCGTGGTAGGAGGCGGAAACTTCTGGCGGGGCCTGAAGGACGGTGGAGATGCCATGGAGCGGGTTCGGGCCGACCACATGGGCATGCTGGCCACCGCCATCAACGCCTTGGCTGTGGCAGATGTGCTGGAGCAGAAAGGGGTGGAGGTCCGGGTGCAGACCGCCATTGCCATGCAGGCCGTGGCGGAGCCCTACATCCGCTCCAAGGCGATCCGCCATCTGGAGAAGGGCCGTGTGGTCATTTTCGGCTGCGGAACGGGAAACCCCTTCTTCTCTACCGACACCGCCGCTGTCCTCCGGGCCGCCGAGATCGACGCGGACGTCATCCTGCTGGCCAAGAACATCGACGGCGTCTACTCCGCCGACCCCAAGAAGGACCCCAGCGCCAAGAAGTATGACAAGATCAGCTACGACGAGGTGCTGGCACAGCACCTTGCCGTGATGGACACCACCGCCACCTCTTTGTCCATGGACAACAGGATTCCCGTCCTCCTCTTTGCCCTCAAGGATCCGGAGAATATCATCCGGGCCGTGATGGGGGAGGAAGTGGGCACCATCGTGGACTGCTGAGCGGTCTCGCCCTGCGGGGCGGAGGCTCTGCCCCTGCCCAACGTGCGCAAACATGAAAAATTATAGACGTGAGGAAAGGAAGTACCAACCATGAGCCCTGAGATTATAAACTATGACGAGAGGATGTCAAAGACCATCGAGGTAGTCAAGGCCAATTTTGCCGCTGTCCGGGCGGGCCGGGCCAATGCCGGCGTGCTGGACAGGATCACGGTGGAGTACTACGGCACCCCCACCCCCCTGAACCAGGTGGCCAATATCGGTTCCCCCGATCCCCGCACCCTGACCATCCAGCCCTATGACATGTCCCTGATGAAGGCCATTGAGAAGGCGATCCAGACCTCTGACCTGGGGATCAACCCCCAGAACGACGGCCGGGTCATCCGGCTCGCCTTCCCTCAGCTCACAGAGGAGCGGCGCAAGGAGCTGACCAAGCAGGTGCGCAAGTACGGTGAGGAGGGCAAGGTGGCCCTGCGCAACATCCGCCGGGACGCTATGGACGATATCAAGAAAAAGACCAAGAAGTCTGAGCTCACCGAGGACGACCAGAAGAAGCTGGAGAAGGAGCTCCAGGACCTGACTGACAAGCGGTGCAAGGACATCGACGACCTGACCGCCAAGAAGGAAAAGGAGCTTATGGCGGTGTAATGCGCCAATATGCGGGCCGGTGAGGACACCGGCCCGTTTCCCGGTATAGAAACGCAAAAAGGAGCGACCGCGATGGCCCTCTTTACGAAAAAAAATGGACCGGCCCAGGTGGACTTTACCCACCTTCCCAGGCATATAGCTATTATTATGGATGGCAACGGCCGCTGGGCAAGAAAGCGCGGCCTGCCCCGAACCGCCGGCCACGCCGCCGGGGCGGAGACCTTTCGCACCATCGCCACCTACTGCAAGGACATCGGGCTGGATTACCTCACCGTCTACGCCTTCTCCTCGGAAAACTGGAGGCGGCCGGCGGAGGAGGTGGGGGCCATTATGGGACTTTTGAAAAAGTACCTGCTGGAGGCCATCGGACAGATGGAGCGAGACCGGGTGAAAATGGAGTTTTTCGGCGATCTGTCCCCCTTGACCCCTGAGCTGCGGGAGCTGTGTGAGCGCACCCGGGAGATTTCCCGGCACTATGAGGGCTGCCAGGTGAACATCTGCCTGAACTATGGGGGCCGGGACGAGCTGGTTCAGGCGGCGAAGGCCTTTGCCATGGACTGTACCGGCGGCAGGGCTGACCCCAATCACCTGAATGCGGAACAGTTCGGCGGTTACCTCTACTCCAGGGGGGTTCCCGACCCCGATCTGGTCATCCGCACCAGCGGGGAGCTGCGGCTGTCCAACTTCCTGCTGTGGCAGGCGGCTTACTCGGAGTTCTATATTACGGATGTGCTCTGGCCCGACTTCTCCAAGGAGGAGCTGCACCGGGCCATCGCTTCCTATCAGGGCCGGGACCGCCGGTTCGGAGGTGTGTAAATGGTAACACGGATTGTCGTGGGCCTGTTGCTGGGACCGGCCTTTCTGGCGGCGCTGTTCTTTCTGTGTCCCGCCGCGCTGGCGGTCATTGTGGCCTTTATCGCGGGGATGGCTTCCTTCGAGCTGCTGCGGGCCGCCAAGATAGCCCATCACAATGGAATGTATGCCTGCACCGCACTGGCCGCCGCTCTGATTCCGCTGGGACATGGGGCGGGCTATGGGAGCTGGACTGCCCGGGCGGTAGCCATTCTGCTGATGGCTGCGCTGTTCCTCCCCGCTCTGGGCCGCTACGGCACCGGGCGTGAGATTCGGTTTGAACATATCATTGTCTGCCTCTTCGGCGGGGTGGGTGTCCCCCTGTTTCTCTCCGCTCTGGTACAGCTCAGATGGTTTGACAATGGGCAGTTTTATGTGCTTCTTCCAGTGATCTGCGCCTTTACTACCGATATCGGGGCCTATTTCTTCGGTGTCTTCCTGGGAAAACATCGGGGGATTACCCAGGTCAGCCCCAACAAATCCCTGGAGGGCTACATCGGCGGCATTGCCACCGGCTGTCTGTGTATGCTGCTCTACGGCTGGCTGGTGGAGTATTTCAGCGGGATCGCGGTCAGGCTGCCGGTCATGGCCCTGTATGGTCTGCTGGGCAGCGTCATTACCGAGATCGGCGACCTGTCTTTCTCCCTGATTAAGCGCCAGTGCGGCGTGAAGGACTACGGTACCCTTCTCCCCGGTCACGGGGGCATGATGGACCGCTTCGATTCCACCACTTTCGCCGCGCCCGCGCTTCTGCTGCTGGTGGAGATTCTGCCCGCGTTTTAGGGCGCCAAGGCGGAAAGTACCTCTTGACGCAGGCCCAGTCCAAAGAGATAATAGGCGTGGGCATATCGGGCGATATGCCAGTTGAGGGTTTCCTCAAAGGCTTCGAACTCCGCATAGCCCAGCCGCGCCCGCAGCTTCGCG
>CATKHE010000283.1 GCA_949747935.1 uncultured Eubacteriales bacterium | reverse complement strand
GCCGTGGACATCGACCCCAAGGCGGTGGACGTGGCCTATGAGAACGCCGCCCTCAACGGCATTGGAAAGGACCGGTACACCGTTCGGGCGGGTAATGTACTTGCTGACGCCGCTCTTGCGGCGGAGCTGGCCCGGAAACGATATCACCTGGTCCTGGCCAATATCGTGGCCGATGTCATCATCCCCCTGGCTCCCCAGGTGCCCGGACTGCTGGAGGAGGACGGCGTGTTCCTCTGCTCCGGCATCATCGACACCCGGACCCGTGAGGTGGAGGAGGCACTGAAGAAGGCGGGCCTCACCGTCACCAAAAAGCGGGAGAAGAACGGCTGGGCCTCTTTGGAGGCAAAATGATAAAGCAAAACCTGTGGGGCAGCTAAATGCCGTTCCCCTACATAAGGAGATCATCTATGAAAATCCTGATTTTCGGGCCTAGGGCCCGCTATGACCTGTACCTGCCGGAATTTGTCCAGGGCCTACCCGTGGAGCTGGTTTTCAGCGGGGCTCATCAGTCCATCCTACAGGCGGCGGCGGATAATTCTGACGCGGAGGTCATCTTCGCCGACGCCATCACCCCCATCGGCCGGGAGATCATCGAAGCTCTGCCCCGGCTGAAGCTGATTCACTCTGAAGGGGTTGCCTTCAACGCCATTGACACAGACGCCGCCCGGGAGCGGGGCATTTTCGTGTGCAACAACAGAGGGTGCAACGCCGTTTCTGTGGCGGAGCACACCGTAATGCTCATGCTCATGGCCCTGCGGCAGGGGATCACCGGACACCAGGCCGTCAAGGCAGGGGAACAGATTCAATTCAAGGAGCGCTTCATGGTGTCCAGTGCCCCGGAGCTCGGAGAGCAGACTGTGGGTCTGATCGGCCTGGGTGACATTGGGCAGGCCGTCGCCAGGCTGCTGCGGCCCTTCAGCTGTAAGCTGTATTATTACACCGCCCACCGCCGCCCGCCGGAGCTTGAGGTGGAGCTGGGGGTTACTTATCTCCCTCTGGAGGAATTGGCCGCAGCCTGCGATGTTCTGTCTCTCCACTGCGCCGTCAATGAACAGACCACCCACATGGTCAATGAAGCGTTTTTGTCCCATGTCAAGCCAGGGGCCATCCTGGTGAATACCGCCCGGGGCCAGCTGGTGGACAATTTCGCTGTCCGTCAGGCCCTTCTGGACGGCAGGCTGGGGGGGATCGCTGTAGACACCCTGGACCCGGAACCCACTCCCGGCGACCACCCCTTGGTGGACCTGCCCTCTGAAATCGCTCCCCGGGCGGTATATTCCCCCCACCTGGGGGGAATCACTGGCGGCTCTTTCCGCCGGGCCCACCGCAATATGTGGCAGTCGGTCAGGCTGCTTCTGGAGGGACAGCGGCCCAGCTTTATTGTCAACGGCCTATAACAGCGCCGCCGTCCGGACCGGGTCCGGACGGCGGCTTTTCTTCTATATCTCCGGCCTTCGGAAAAATCCGCTCACTTCTTCCTGCTCCACTCCCGGGCCAGAATGTCCTTCAGCACCAGAAAGGCGTCCTGTTCATGGTAGCCATAGTCCCGCTTCAGCTGGTCCAGCATCTCCCGGAGAGAGACTGTATACTCCTCCAATCGGACCTGCCGAGGGTATTCGGCCAACACCGGGTACTTTTTAGCCCACATCTTCGTCCAGTCAATCTTTTTCTGCGTCTCTTCACTGGTCCGCTCGATGACCTCCTCAATCTCCTTTACACCCACGTCGAAGTCAATCAGTTCATCTAGGGACAGGCGGTACAGAACAGCCAGCCGCTTGGATTGGCGGATATCGGGCAGGGTATCGTCTGTTTCCCATTTGGAGATTGTCTGCCGGCTGACTCCCATCTGCTCCGCCACCTCCTCCTGGGACAGACCGCTCTTCTTCCGTGCGGTAAACAGACTGTTTCCTAAGCTCATTAAATTGCCTCCTCTCAAATAATGAGGCCATTATACCAGAACCCACAGGGACATTCCACCAGCCAAAGCCCCCAATTCCGCCCGCTTTCTTTACATCCACACCAGATCCTTCCGGGGCAGCTTTTCCCAGGAAAAGAGGGGAAGCAGCTCCCGGGGAGTGATGGGATCGGGTCGGTCAATAAGGCACGCGGCAAAGGCCAGACGTCCCACAAGCTCAGGGGCCGCATATTGTTCCCGTAACTGTCCCAGCTCCTGGTCCCGGTCCCGCTTGGCCAGACGGCGGCCATCAGGGGCCAGCAGAAGGGGCAGATGTCCATATTCCGGGCGAGGCAGCTCTAACCGCTCCTGGAGCCACAGCTGACGTGGGGTGGAGGAGAGCAAATCGCCTCCCCGGACTACCTGATTCACACCCATCATGGCGTCGTCCACCACCACGGCCAACTGATAGGCGTACACACCGTCGGACCGGCGGAGAATAAAGTCGCCGCAGTCCCGCGTCAGCTTCTCCCGATATTCCCCCTGGAGGAGATCAGTGAAGGAGACCTCTGTCTCTGACACCCGCACCCGCCATGCGGGACGGCGGATTTCAGCCAGTACCCTCCGTTCTCCCTCTGTCAGCCGTCCGCATCGGCCGTTGTAGACGGCAGCTCCGTCAGACCGGTGAGGGGCGGAAGCGGCCAGCCGCTCCGCCCGGGTACAGAAGCAGGGGTAGATCAGGCCCTGCTGTTCCAGCCGCCGGAAGGCCTCAGCGTAAATCTCAGTCCTCTGGCTCTGATACACTGGTGCGCCGTCCCAGTCCAGTCCGAACCACTCCAGATCCCTCATCACTTGAGCGCAGTGTTCCGGGCGGCATCGGTCCGGGTCCAGGTCCTCCAGCCGCAGGGTCATCCCTCCCCCCTCGCTCCGGGCGGCCAGCCAGGCCAGCAGACAGGACCACAGATTTCCTATATGCATCCGCCCGCTGGGGCTGGGGGCAAATCTCCCTGTCGTCTTACCCTTCCTCATACTCTGCCAGCGCCTCCCGCAGAAATTCCATATCCTTGTCATCCAAGGAGTGGAGACCGGCGGTCTCCTCCAGATGATGGGTAAATTCATGGGCTACAGTGGCAAAAATCTCGTCCTTCCAGCCTTCCTCGTCTTCATCGGGCAGCAGGGCGGCAAAGGAGCCGTAGTACAGCAGGATATATCTTCCCAGCAGGTCGTGGACATATTCCCCCATCACATACATCTCTCCCGGTGGAAAATCCGGGTCTTGGAGGGCCCTTTCTTCCAGCTGGATCCCGCCGCCCAGGTCCTCAAAAAAGGACTCCGGGAATTCCTGGACAATTTCCTCCAGCCAGTCCCCCATCTGTTCATAGCTGGGCACCATAGCGCTATCTGCTTCGTCTGAGCAGCTCGCAGGCCGCCTCATAAACCAGTTTGGTTGAGGGTACGCTCAGCTTCTCTGCGGCGGAGTGGACATCGTGGAGCTCCGGGCCAAAGGACACCGCGTCCAGACCAGGGATCTTCTCGATAAACAGGCCGCACTCCAGCCCGCCGTGGGTGGCCTCGATTTTTCCCTCCTTGCCGCTCACCACCTGCCAGGCGGCCAGTACATCCTCCCGCAAGGCGGACTGCCGGGCATACTGCCAGCCGGGGTAGCTGCTCCGTTCAGACGCCGTTCCGCCGCCCAGCCCTAGGATAGCCCTCAGTCGTTGAATCATCATGGCCTTCTGGGAGGCAATGCAGGACCGGACCGAGATGCTGAAATGGACGCCGTCCGCTTTCATCTCCATAATGCCCAGATTCAGAGAGGTCTGCACCAGGCCGGGGAAGTCCACGTTCATAGCCTGGACCCCTTGGGGAAGGACCAGCATAGTGCGCAAAACGCGTTCCGTCGCCTCTCTGGTCATACCGCCGTCCATGAGAGCGCCCCGCCGACAGGTCAGGGAAATACCGTCGTCGCAGCCGGCGTATTCATTCTTCAGGATGACGTCAAATTCCCGGACAAAAGTCTCGAAGTCCTCCGCCTGCTCCGCAGGCACTGAGACCAGGGCCTCATTTTTGGAGCAGATCACGTTATCAAATTTGCCGCCCCGAATGCTGCACAGCCGTAGGCCAGAGCAGCGCTCCATGGCGCTGTACAGTACCCGAACCATCACCTGATTTGCCGACGCCCTCCCCCGATGGATATCGGCGCCGGAATGCCCCCCCAGAAGGCCGTCCAGTGTGACTGCATAGGCTGTGCCTTCACTCAGCGGCTCATTCGCCCCGGGCAGGAAGCAGTCCATCCTTGCGCCGCCGGCGCAGGAGACGGTAAAGACCCCCTCCTCCTCTGAGTCCAGGTTGACCAGCTTCTTCCCCTTCAGATCGGAGCAGTCCAGGGCGAATGCCCCGTCCATGCCCACCTCCTCGTCTACGGTGAACACCGCTTCCAAGGGAGGATGGGACAGGGTATCGTCGGCTAGGATGGCCAGGATCATAGCCACGGCGATGCCGTTGTCCCCGCCCAGAGAGGTTCTGTCCGCCCAGACCCACGCCCCGTCGGTGAGCAGATCCAGTCCCTCCTTGGCCATGTCCTTGGGGCTGTCCTCGGTTTTGACGCACACCATGTCGATGTGGCCCTGGAGAATCACAGTCTCCGCCCCCTCATAGCCGGGGGAGGCCCCCTTCCAGATGACCACGTTGTTGACCTCGTCCTGCCGGCATTTCAGGCCCAGCTCCCGGGCAAAGGAGACGCACAGGTCGCTGATCTGCTTGGTGTTGTGACTCCCGTGGGGGACGGCGCACAGCTTTTCAAAATACTCAAATACCGCCTTGGGCTCCAGTCCGGATAATACTGCCATATAGCTTCCTCCTTCAAGATGGAAACCCGCCCCGCCTTAGGCGGGGCGGGCATTTCCGCTTATTTCGATTCAGGCGATCGTGTCGCCCTCTAGTCCAAAGTCGCCGCCGATGTCGAACTCGTCGCCGATGTCGGGCTCCTCCTCGCTGGAGTCCTCGGGCTCAGGGGCGGGGATGAACTCCGTCATCCAGGCCTCCTCGGGCAGACCGGCCAGCAGGGCGGGCAGATTGACAATGATGCCGTCCATATTGTAGGGCAGCTCCAGGTCGATCTCCTCCACCCGGGGCTCGTCACCCTTCTTCTCGATGATTTCCAGGGTCATGTGGAAGCTCTGGCCCATACAGGTGGCCATATCGCGCTCCCGCTTTTTCAGCTTGATGACCTCATCCTCACCATCCACGGTGATGTTGACCCGCTCAAAGGCCTTGTACTCCTGACCCTGATAGTCCTCCAGGGTCTTGTTGTCCAGATAGATGGTGTGGCCCCGGCCGATGACCATCATCACAGCGCCCAGGGCGATACACAGGGCCACGGCGGCCAGACGGATCAAAAGTGTCTTTCCCTTCACGCCTGAACACCCCCTTCCTTCTGAGCCTGGGCCAGCAGCTGTCCTCCCTGGCTCCTGGCCCGGCGCTTCTTGATCTCATACATAATCAGCGCCAGGGTGATCACGCCGTAGGATACGAACACCCGGAAGTACTCGCCGATCATGGCGTTGCCGGCGATGGCGCCGCCCGCCTTGGGGGCCACGATGAACATGGTGTGGAACAAGATCACGCCCAGGAACACGTTGCCGATGGAGGCCCTCTCCACGCTGGCCCCTCCCACCAGCAGGGCGGCGATGCAGAACATGCCGATCTGGGAGTGGGCGGTGCAGGTGGGGAAGTTGCCGATGTTCTGAAGGTAGATAATCTGTCCGAAGCCGGCGAGAACGGTGGAGATAATGATGGAGATGATGCGGGTCCGGTCCACATTGATACCGGCGGCCCGGGCCACATCCATGTCCTGTCCCACCGCCCGCATATCCTGCCCCAGCTTGGTGCGCCGGAACCAGATGATAAACAGGCACAGCACGCCGATGATGAGGAAGGTCAGCACGGGAATCTTCACGCCCTGGATACGGATGGCCCACTGATTGTCCAGGCACTGCCGCATACTGGTCAGATTTACGGTGGTACGGATGCCGAAGCCTCTGGGCAGGCGGACGGAGGCGTGTATGATAGGGATGATAGAACCCATCAGGAAGAGGACCACCAGCTGATACAGGCCGGTGACGAAGTGGTTCATCATATAGCCCAGGATCATCTCACGGCCCTTGGCCATATTCATCAGCTTGCCGCACATCAGGCCCAGGAGGGCAGACAGGGGGATCGACAGGAGCATGGCCAGCACCACGCCGGGAATGCCCCAGATCTGCCAGTCGGTGACAAAAATCAGGGCGATCTGTCCCGCCATAGCCCCCAGGGTCATGCCGAAGTTCAGGCCCATACCCGCCATAATGGGGATCAGCAGACTGAGGATCAGGAAGATGTTTCGGCCCATACGGGTGACGATCTCGTTCAGCAGATAGCTGGGGGAAAAGCCGGACAGGGGGTAGCAGATGATGCAGATGATGATAAACATAATGGGGACCAGATTGTTTTGGAGAAAGTTAGCGATCCGGCTCCACAAATCCTTTTTCGTCTTCATTTCGCTCCCTCCGTCTTTCTTGTCAGGGCATAGACCACCATGCCGTTGGAGACGATGATACGGATGACCTCGCTCACGTCCGTGTGGATCAGCGCGGTGATCACGGTGGGCGTCATGGTCACCAGGCCCTGAAACAGGATGGTCCCGATGATCACATTGCCGATAGATGCCTTGTTCACCGACGCGCCGCCGATGAGGATGGCCGCCACCGCCGGCATCGTCAGGTTATAGGGGGCCGTGTAGAGCTGGGCAAAGCCGAAGCCCTGCTGATAGACCAGAACGCCCACAGCGCCCAGCCAGGTGGACAAAATCACCGACAGCATCCGGATCCGGTCCACATTGATGCCGGAGGCCCGGGCAAAAGCCGGGTTGGAGCCCACCGCCGTCATGGCGGTGCCCGTCTTGGTGTGGAGGAAGGCCCAAATGCCAACGGCCAGCAGAACGATGAAGAGCAAAGAGCCCGTGGGAATGACCAGATTGATCCCGATGGGGTTGAGGTCGAGCTTCAGGAAATCAGACAGCACATTGGCGTAGAATTTATCCAGCGCGAACACGTTGCGCAGGCCCACGCCGGTATAGGCCATCACGATGGAGGGGTTCTTGTAGGGGATCATCAGCCACATGATGCACATAAAGGACACCGCGGAGAAGCCCACATAGGTAGCCACCATCATCTCGCCGCCCTTGATCCGGTTCAGCAGGGCGCCGTAGCCGCCGCCGAAGAGGATGGCGAAGGGGGTGGACACCACAATGGCCATCAGGAAGCTCATAGGCCCGGTGAAGCCCATCTCAATGGCCAGCGTACCCCCCAGCAGACCCGCCAGGACTCCCAAGGGGATGCCGAAGTTCAGTCCGCAGCCCGAGTGGATCATGGGCACCATGGCCAGCACCAGCACGGCGTTCCAGCTGAAGCGGTTGATGACGTTGGTGATCTGAGTGGACAGGTCGGACCCCGTGATGGGGGCCATGATGAACAAAAAGAGGAGGAAGCCGGCGATGATCAGCCGGGGATAGCCCATCTTTTTGAGCCAGTAT
>CATKHE010000282.1 GCA_949747935.1 uncultured Eubacteriales bacterium | reverse complement strand
TCGCCGAAGATAATACAGCTGGCCTCTCCACGGCGCAGGTCCTGGACCATGCCCTTGATGCCGGAGGTAAAGAGCAGTATTTCGCCGTACTGGGCGTGCTCCAGCCCGCTGACGGTGGCAATTTCGCTGTCCACAGTCAGCACATGGCCGATTTCCTCCGGCATGACGGCCAAATGCCAGTCCTCCACAGCCTGGCGCATCAGGGGCAGCAGGTCCTCCTGTCCGGGCTGGATCTGACGGAGATGGTCCTGAAACTGACGGACCCGGCCGTTGAGGCTCCAATCGTATACGTCAGAGCCTACCTGAAGACGGAAGCCGGAGCGCAGGGAATCATCCTGTTCCCAGTGTAAGGGCACCTTGCGGCCGTATTTTTTGGCGAGAAACTCAGAAAAACGGCGCAGCTGCTCCTGGGTGGGCTCCTTGGCGCTGCGCAGTTCCGCCGTGAGGCGGCTTCTGTCACTCCTCATACTCTTCTCCCTCCTCTGCCAGGTCTAAGAACTGGTCGAAGGGATCGGCGTGAAAGGCCAGCTTTTTCGTCGCCTGGGCGGCCAGCTTCCGCAGCTCCCTCTGGGATTCCCGCAGCGCCTGCTCCCGGCTGTGTTCCGCCTCCTTCTGGGCGCGGGCGACGATCTGCTTGGCCTGCTCCTGGGCCTGAATCAGCTGCTCCTCGGTGGACTGCTGAATGGCCTGCTGGGCCTTGATCCGGGCCTGATGGATCTCCTCGTCTGCCCCATCCAGCTTGGCCTGGCACTCGGCCTTAATTCGGTCTGCCTCCGACAGTCTGGCGCTGGCCTCCTGGTCCAGACTGCGGTAATGCTCCTCGCGCTTGGCTATAAACGCCTTGACCGGCTTATACAGAAGGAAGTACAGCCCGCCGGTGAGAATAGCCAGATTCATCCAGTGCAGCAGGATCTGCTGCCAATCAATATTCAGAGGCATTGTTTTCCACCTGCCTTACAATACAAAGATAATCAGGATAACCACTAACAGGGCATAGATGATAGCCGTTTCGATAAAGACCAGCCCCAGCATCATCATTGTCCGAATTTTGCTCTCGGCCTCCGGCTGGCGGGAAATGCCCTCCGCCGACTTGGCGGTGGCCAGGCCCATGCCGATGCCGCCGCCGCCGGCGGCAATGCCGATGGCCAGCGCCACGGCGATGGCTTTCATACCGATGACGCTGCTCTCCTCCTGGCTCTCGGCCGCGGCAGCGGTGACGGCCGGTTCACCGCCAGCGGGGGAGTCGGCCAGGGCGGGAACTGCCAGAGCAAGTGCCAGGAGCAGTGCAAATCCAAGGAAAAACGTCTTTTTCAACAGCCTGTTCATAATAAAACCCTCCGTTTATTTCTTCAAAATTCAGTGCTTAACTTTATGGGATGGCTCGGATACCTCACCGTAGTACATGGATGTCAGCATCGTGAGCACATAGGTCTGGATCAGAGCGTGCAGCAGGGTGAAGAGTACGCCTACCACCACCGGGAGGATAAAGCTGAGGCTGACATAATAATATACCAGCTCTGTCACCAGCAGGCCGCTGAGCAGCGCGCCAAACAGACGGAAGCTCATGGAGATAGGCAGAGAAAACTCCTTCAAGGTCCTCCCGACACCCTTGATCCCGTTGGCGGCAACGCCGCCGGACAGAATGACCAGATAGGAGAGGGTTCCAAGGGCGATGGCGGCGTTGACGTCGGAAAGGGGAGCGGGCAGGGTAATGGGAGCGCCGTGGACTGTGACAGCTTGAAGGCCCAGCAGCTCAAACAGGGTGCCCACAAAGATATAGGCTCCGGCGGCAAAAATGTAGGCGCTCAAAAAGCCGAAGCGGTGAGGGCTTCCCTCCCTTGCCATGCCGTCGAAGAGGCTCACCGCCTCCTCCAGGAGCAGCTGGAATTTTCCGGGCACGTATCGGAACCGGGGAATGACGAAGACCCGGATGCAGGCGGCGGCGGCCAGGAGGAACGCCGTCACGGCGAAGGCGGAGATCAGGCCGGGATTCACCGGCCTCCAGCCCGGAAGGCTGATTTGATTGACGCTGTGCAGAACCGCGTCCCGCATGGTCTCCTGTACGCTCTCTGTTCGTCCGGGTGAGCCGGCCAGCAGCGACCCGGCCAACAGGAGCAGAACCGTTCCCACCCACAGCGCCAGCGCTTTTTTGTGTTGTTTCATCAAACATCCCTTCTCTTGCTTTCTTGCACGCCCTGGACATGCGTGTCAATTTCCTCCACATTATAGCAATTACACCGGCAATGTCAAGGGCTGTAGGCTGACGAAATAATATCTGTACGACATTTGAACATTGTTTGAACAAGCCCTGCGCTGTATTGGGCGGCAATTTGCGGCAGACTAAAAAAAGCCGGCGGAAGGACTTGCGCCTTCCGACAAAGGGTGGTACATTTATGGGGAGATTAGTAAAAATCAAGAGGAGGCGCGGCAGGCAATGAGCGATCAGCGAGAAACTTCCATCCAGACCGGATGCTTTGTCAACCGGGAGCTGTCCTGGCTCCAATTCAACCGCCGGGTGCTGGAGGAGGCGGAGGATCCCGCCAACCCCCTGTGTGAGCGAATGAACTTCGCCTCCATTTTTCAGAGCAACTTGGATGAGTTCTATATGGTCCGGGTGGGAATGCTGATGGATACCCTCCACCTCACCGCCGTGGACGACAAAACCGGCATGACCTCTGCCCAGCAGACTGCCGCTGTTTTGGACAAAACCCGGGAGCTGCTGGGGGAGCGGGACCGGGTATGCAGGACTCTCATGGAGGAGCTGAAGGGGCAGGGCGTAGAAATCTGTGGGTTTCACAGTCTGCCGGACAAGCAGCAGTCCTTTTTAGAGAAATATTTCACCTCTAACGTGCTGCCTCTGCTGTCTCCACAGATCATCGGCCGCAAGCAGCCCTTCCCCTTCCTGCGCAACAAGGCCATCTACGCGGTGGCCATCCTGCGCACCAAGAGCGGCGGTGAGCGGATGGGCATTGTCCCCTGCGGCGACGGGGTGCTCCGCCGGCTGGTTCCCCTCCCTGGCGACGGCCAGCGCTTTGTGCTGGTGGAGGAGCTGATCGCCGGATTTTTGTCCAAAATTTTCTCCCACTACAAGGTGGAGGGGGCGGTCCTAATCCGTCTGGTGCGCAGCGCCGACATCCACATGGACGACGCCTCCTCTGAGATGAGCGCCATGCTGGCTGAGGAGTACCGGAAGAGCATGGAGAAGCTTATCCGCCGCCGAAAGCGGCTCCAGCCGGTGAAGCTGGAGTACCAGGGTAAGCTGTCCGACACCGTGCGGGACGCCCTGTGCACCTGCCTGGGGCTGTCCAGGAAGCACCTGTTTTCCAGTGGCATCCCCCTGGACCTGTCCTTTCTGGGCGCGGTGCGGGACCTCCTCCGAGAGAAGACCGAGCTGTTCTACCCCCGTCGGGTGCCCCGGAACTCCCCCAACGTGGACCCCCTGCGCTCTATGACGGAGCAGGTCAGACAGCGTGACCTGATGCTCAGCTATCCCTATGAGAGCATGCGGCCTCTCCTGCGGCTTCTTCAGGAGGCGGGACAGGACCCGGAGGTCGTCTCCATCAAGATGACCCTCTACCGGGTGGCCCATAACAGTAAGATCGTGGAGGCTCTGGTGGACGCCGCCGAGAACGGCAAGGAGGTGGTGGCCCTGGTAGAGCTGCGGGCCCGCTTCGACGAGGAGAACAATATCGGCTGG
>CATKHE010000281.1 GCA_949747935.1 uncultured Eubacteriales bacterium | reverse complement strand
CTGGTGAGCCGGGGCATCCCCGTGTCCTGCGAGGTGGATATCTACGGCGCTCTGTCCGAGTACATCGGCATGTGCGTCTCCGGCGACACCGTCACCCTGCTGGACATCAACAACTCCGTCCCTGCCTCCCTCTATGAAGAGGACATCAAGGACAAGTTCAACTACCAGCTCACCGACACCTTCATGGGCTTCCACTGCGGCAACACCCCCAGCTGCAAGCTGTGCGCCGACCGGGCCGTGAAGTATCAGCTCATCCAGCACCGGCTGCTGGAGCCCAAGGACAGCGAGCCTGACTTCACCCGGGGCACTCTGGAGGGGGACATCGCTGCCAGCGACATTACCTTCTACCGTCTCCAGTGCGACAGTGAGGGTGTTCTCCGGGCCTACATCGCCCAGGGCGAGGTTCTGCCCGTGAAGACCCGCTCCTTCGGCGGCATCGGCGTGTTCGCCATCCCCGAGATGGGCCGGTTCTACCGCCACGTGCTGATCCAGAAGCGTTACCCCCACCACGGGGCGGTGGCCTTCGGTCACTACGGCAAGGCCCTGTTTGAGGTCTTTAAGTTCCTGGGCGTCCAGGACATCGCCTACAATCAGCCCAAGGCCCTCCCCTATCCCACCGAGAATCCCTTCGCCTGATGGCGGCGGTTGGAAGGAATTGAATCAAATGCCGGAGAGGGTATCCTCTTCGGCATTTTTTGATCACGCCCGGATGCGGGGCGGGAGAAATGCTTTGACAATCGGGGATTCTGTGGTATGATAAAATAAATCCACCGAAAAAGCGGAGGGAGAGAGGAGCTGTATGAGCAGAATGGACAATTCAATCAAATGGGTCCTGAACCGTATACCCGCAGGCGGGGAGGAGCGGCTGTCCATAATGGCGCTGGAAGAGGTGGACAAGGCCCGGGCCTTTCACCGCTCCTTTCCTCAGTACAGGGAGACCCCTCTGGCGCGGCTGGACGGTATGGCCCGGCGGCTGGGCCTGGGAGGGCTTTGGGTCAAGGACGAAAGCTGGCGTTTCGGCCTCAACGCCTTTAAGGTGCTGGGCGGTTCCTTTGCCATGGCCCGGTACATCGCCAAGGAGTTGGGAGAGGACGTGTCCAGGATGACCTACGACCGGCTGACCAGCGAACGGCTCCGGGAGGAGTTCGGTCAGGCGGTCTTCTTCACCGCCACCGACGGCAACCACGGCCGCGGAGTGGCCTGGGCGGCGGGGAAGCTGGGACAGCGGGCGGTGGTCCTCATGCCCAAGGGCAGCGTCCAAAGCAGATTTGACAACATCGCCCGGGAGGGGGCCAGGGTCACCATTGAGGAGGCCAATTACGACGACTGCGTCCGCATGGCCGCCGCCCAGGCGGCAAAGACTGAGCACGGCGTGGTGATTCAGGACACCGCCTGGGAGGGCTATGAGGAGATTCCCACTTGGATCATGCAGGGATACGGCACCATGGCGGCGGAGGCGGCGGAGCAGCTGGAGAGCCGGCCCACTCATGTGTTTGTCCAGGCGGGGGTGGGGTCCCTGGCCGGGGCGGTAGCGGGCTATTTTGCCAACCGGTACCCCGACAGCCCGCCCAAGGTGATTGTGCTGGAGGCCCGGGCGGCGGACTGCTTCTATCAAAGCGCCCTGGCCGGCGACGGCGGAAGCCGGACGGTGGGCGGGGGCCTTCAAACCATTATGGCCGGGTTGGCCTGCGGGGAGCCCAGTCCCCTGGCCTGGGACATCCTGCGCTCCAGAGCAAGTGCTTTCCTCTCCTGCCCCGACTGGGTGAGCGCAAGGGGGATGCGGATGCTGGCCGCTCCCCTGAGGGGGGACCCGGCGGTGGTTTCCGGTGAATCCGGCGCTGTGGGTATGGGGGCTGTCTCCGCCATCATGGAGGACGAGGACTGCGGATCGCTGAGAGCGGTGCTGGAACTGGACCGGGACAGCCGCGTCCTTCTGTTTTCCACTGAGGGGGACACAGACCCGGAGCGATACCGCCAAATCGTTTGGAACGGGGAATATTCCAGCGCGCTGTGAGGCAGACTGCTTGGAAGGAATGAGGTGAAGACCATGCTGGAGGTATCCGGGCAGTATAATACTGCCAAAATATTTACGGATGTAGTGGACCAGGCGTCCATCGCCCAGGTAATAACCCTGTGCAATCAGGAGTTTGTCCAGGGCAGCTGCATCCGGCTGATGCCTGACGTCCACGCCGGGGCGGGGTGCACCGTGGGCACCACCATGACCATCACTGACAAGGTGGTCCCCAACCTGGTGGGGGTGGACATCGGCTGCGGGATGGAGACGGTCCGCCTGCGGGAGGACCACATAGAGATGCAGAAACTGGACCGGGTGGTCCGGGAGAATATCCCTTCCGGCTTTGCCATCCGGGAGAAGGCCCACCGGTACGCCGGCCGGATTGAACTGGAGGAGCTGTGCTGCGCCCGGCATGTGGACCTGCTCCGGGGAGAGAAGAGCGTGGGCACCCTGGGCGGCGGCAACCACTTCATTGAGGTGGACCGGGACGACCAGGGGCGGCTGTACCTCATCGTCCACTCGGGCAGCCGGCACCTGGGTCTCCAGGTGGCCAATTTCTACCAAAACGCCGGCTATCAGGCCCTGAACCGCTCCGACCCCCAGTCGGAACAGGAGCTGATCGCCCAATTGAAGGCCCAGGGGAAGGAGAAGTCCATCCAGAAGGAGCTGAAAAAGCTGCGCAATACCAAGCGCACCGCCATCCCTAAACCGCTGGCCTACGTCTCCGGGGCGCTGTTCGACGACTACCTCCATGACATGGAGATCGTCCAGCGGTTCGCCGCCCTGAACCGGCAGGCCATGGTGGATGAGATTTTGAAGGGCATGAAGTTCCACGCCGAGGACCAGTTTACCACCATTCACAACTATATCGACACAGGGGAGATGGTCCTGCGCAAGGGGGCGGTGTCCGCCAGGGCGGGGGAGCGGCTGCTTATCCCCATCAACATGCGGGACGGTTCCCTGATCTGCACCGGTCTGGGCAATGAGGACTGGAACTGCTCCGCCCCCCATGGGGCGGGGAGGCTGATGAGCCGGGCGGAGGCCAAGCAGTCCTTTACCGTTTCCGCCTTCAAAAAGGAGATGGACGGCGTCTATACTACCTCTGTAGGGGCGGCCACCCTGGACGAGTGCCCTATGGCCTACAAGCCGATGGAGGCCATTGTAGACAACATCGCCCCCACCGCCCAAATTGAGCGAATTATCCGTCCGGTGTATAACTTCAAGGCCGGAGATGGGGATTGATTTTAGCACTCCTGTGTCCTGTTTGTGAACGAAATGTAAATCCTTTAAAATTGACCCCTGATTTTTTGAAATTGGGGTTGATTTTTTTGCCAGAAGCGGTTATTATCTTATGCAGAGTTAGCACTCGATAAAAACAAGTGCTAAACACTGAAATTGTTGTTCCAAAAAATTAAGTCATATAAGGAGGAACCTGTTATGAAACTCAAACCCCTGGCTGACCGCGTCATCGTGAAACTGGTGGAGGCTGAGGAGACCACCAAAGGCGGCATTATCCTCACCGGCGCCGCCAAGGAGAAGCCCGAGGTGGCCGAGGTAATTGCCGTCGGCCCTGGCGGCACGGTGGACGGCAAGGAGGTCGTCATGACTGTGAAGGTGGGCGACAAGGTCATCACCAGCAAGTACTCCGGCACCCAGGTCAAGCTGGACGGCGAGGAGGTCACCATCGTCCGCCAGAACGATATCCT
>CATKHE010000280.1 GCA_949747935.1 uncultured Eubacteriales bacterium | reverse complement strand
GTTAGGTGTTCCCTTGAGCTGTGCCTATCATAACTCCAAAATATGAAAAAAGCATGAAGAAAAACAAATATATTTTTGAATTATACCAGAGAAATTTGATGAATTTATGAACAGCCGCCGGAGGTCAGCCGGGCCTTTCGCTCAAGACGGCGGCGATGTCTCTGGCCGCGGCCTCCACATCCAGCTTGAAGCCCCGGAACATCCCCATTCCTGTCAGATTGAGAATTACCAGCAGCACTACCGGCCCCAGAATCATACCGGCCACCCCGGCCAGCTTCATGCCCACATAGATGGATACCAGCGACAGCAGGGGGGACAGCCCCGTCTGGTCCCCTACGAATTTGGGCTCCATCACCCGGCGGAACAGAGCGATCACCCCCCAGATGGCCATCAGCTCCACGGCGGCGGGCAGGTCGCCGGTGAACAGGGCGATGAAGGCCCAGGGGACCATGACGGTGCCCGCCCCGATGATGGGGATGAAGTCCATCACCGCAAGCCCCAGTGCCAGCAGCAGTCCGTAGGGCTGCCGGGTGACAAAGAAGCCGATAATCAGGATGAAAAACACCCCCACTGACAGGAGAAACTCCGCCTTGAGATAGCCGCCGAAGGCCCCCAGGGCGGTGGCGCGCACCTGCCCCAGGAAACGGAGAATCCCGTCGTCCATGTGCTGGACGGCCCGGCTGCGCAGATAGGGGTAGTCGGCGGTGAGCAGGAAGGTGGCCATGACGAAGATGATGAGGGCCACCAGGAAGGATGGCAGGCCCATAGCCTTCTCCCCGGCCTCCTTTCCCAGACCGGCCAGCAGATCGGGCACCACGTCGGACAGCCACTGAAACAGCTCGTCCCCGGTCTGCTCCACAAGCTTGGTGATCTGGGGGGGCACCAGGGTGAGGAAGCGGGCAAAGAGGGCCTCCAGCTGGTCCATGGCGGACTGGAGGCTGTCCAGCAGGCCGCTCCAGTTCTGGACCAGGGACACCAGTTGTCCCGCGGCGGCGTAGACCAGCAGGGCCAGCCCCCCGCCCGCCAGGCCGAAGAGGAGAAGCAGCACCAGAGCGGACAGTATCTGTCGGTTCCACCCCAAGGCCTTTTGCAGCCGCTTCACCAGGGGGTTGAGCAGGGCGGCGGCGGCCAGGGCGAAGAGGAAGGGGGCAAAGAGAGACAGCAGCGGCCGCCCGAATCTTACCGTGAGCCATATCGCCAGCGCCGTCAGCCCCAGCCGCAGGCCCAGGCGCAGCCAGAGCTGCCCCCGCTGCCGCCATGTGAGTTGTTTGTTGGTCATACTTGTCACTACTTTCGTACCTGCACCGAAGGCCCCCTCACAAAGGGGGCTGTCAGCGAAGCTGACTGGTGGTTAATCCCTCCGCCACCGGGCTTTTCCCGGTGGTCCCCCTCCCTTTTTCAAGGTAGGCTTTTTAGGATAGCATACCACAAAAGAGATGAATAATCTGTAAAATAAAAGCTCAGCCGCAAAAAAGCGGCTAAGCGGTGTAAATTCAATCGCGGTAGATCAGCCCGATCAGGTTGGGGCCGGCGTTAATGGCGATGACGCCGCCGATATGGTAGCTGAGAGCGGGTCCCTCCCCCAGCTCCTGTCGGCAGAGGTCCAGCAGCTTTTCGCTCTGCTCGGCGTTGTTCCCCCGGATCATCAGATAGGGGGTGCCGGCCTTGCGCTGGGTCTTGCACAGCTCCGCCAGCTTGGCCACCACGGCTTTCTCCCCCCGGACCTTGGCGAGGATCTTGGATTCCCCGTCGGTGAAGGTCATCACGGGCTTCAGCCCCAGGGCCTCCCCCACAAAGGCGGCGGCGGCGGACACCCGGCCCGACTTCTTGGCAAAGCGCAGGTCCAGCGGGGCGAACACCACATGGACGTGGTCCACCCAGTCCCGGATGAAGTCCACGATCTGCTGCGGCTCCGCCCCATCTTTGGCCATCCCGGCCCCCTGGATCACGGCCCAGCCGTAGCCCATGGTGTAGTTCAGCGCGTCGATAATGTGGATATGGAAGGTCTCCTCCGCTTCCGGGTGGTCCCGATAGAAGTCACCCCGGGCCTGAAAGGCGTTGGAGCAGGTGGCGGAGCCCTTGGAGTTGATGGAGGTGTGGATCAGGTCTGTGTACCCCTCCTCCCAGGCCTGTTCGAAGAGCTCGGTAAAGACATAGGGGTTAAGCTGGGCGTGGGTGGGAATCTTGGGGGCCGCCAGGAGCATTTCATAAAACTCCTCCGGCGTAAAGTCGAAGCCGTCGTCATACTCCCTGTCCCCCATGGCGATGGGGAAGGGGAGCACCTGAATGCCCAGCTCCTCCCGCAGGGAAACGGGGACATCGGCGGCGGAGTCGGTGGTAAATTTAATACGAGACATAAATGAGCCTCCTTCACAGCAGTTGGAATACTCTGACATTATGCCGGATCATTGTTGAGTTGTCAATTAAAATCCGGTTAAGATTCAGAGCCGCTGTTTTTTCAGCTTCTTCCGGGTGCCGTCAGGGTACTGGATCACCGTACTGTCCAGCTGGGCGGTGAGATTGGCCCGGACGGCCGCCACATACTCCTGGCGCAGGGCGGCCTGCTCCTCTTTCTCCTCTGGGGTGAGTCCCGCCTCCGTCTTAGACTTCCGGGCCAGCTCGTTGATGCGGTCGATCTTTACCTGTTCCATTACACATACCTCTCTATTACCAGCATAGTACGGCCCTTCTTGGACTGGCCGGGGACCTCTTTCACCACGCACTTGCCCAGCCCCCGGCAGGTGAGCACGTCCCCCTCCGCTACCTGGCGGTCAGCCTTGAGGCACTCCCGATGGTTGAGGGACACCTTCCCCGCGGCGATGAGAGCGGCGGCCTTGCCCCGGGACAGGGAGAAACCGGAGGCGGTCACCGCGTCCAGTCTGGGGGTGGCCACCGTGTCCCGGATGGTCTTTACCTGGGCGGGCCTGGGGGTAAGCTGCCGTAAGGATATCTCCGAAAGGCTCACCTTATACCGCCCGGCGCTTTCCCACTGAGACAGGAGGATAGAAGCCGCCTCCCGGAGGACCACGACCTGACACAGCCCGGGCTGAGGCAGGAGGATATCGCCAATCAGCTCCCGGCCGATGCCCAGGCCCATGAGGGAGCCCAGGATATCCCGGTGGGTGAGGGGGGCGTCGGCGGGAAACTTGGCCTGAATGGCGGTCAGTGGTCCCTCAGGGTCTGAGAGGACGCCGTCCTCCTCCTGCCAGTCGGCCAGAAAGAGACAGACATTCCGCTCGCTGTCCGGGTAACCGCCCCAGAACAGATGCCGGGACCTGCTCCAGGCGTTCAGCAGGCCGGTCACCGACGCCTGCTCCCCGGGGGAGAGGAATGGGGTATGGGCGGGGACGCCCCGGCCTTGGGCCAGCTCCAGCTTGTCCAGCACCCGGGCCAGCATAATGCGCTCCTCCCCGTCCCGGGCGCAGCGGTCCAGCAGCTCCTTTTTGGTCATGGCGGCTTCCCCCCTTTTTCTGTGGGGTACAGTATATCGGCCGCAAGGCGGAATGTCAAGGAAAAGGGTTGACAAAACCGCTTCTGCCGCCTAAAATAAATATCGAACCGCAGTACAATCGAACACAGGGGCGCTGGGAGCCTAGTTCCCGGCTGAGATGCAGAGGCAAACACAGCTGTCTCCGGTCCCTTGAACCTGATCCGGGTAATGCCGGCGTAGGAAGTGGAAGAGAGATTTTGCCGTCGTCTCCTCTAAGACCGCACT
>CATKHE010000279.1 GCA_949747935.1 uncultured Eubacteriales bacterium | reverse complement strand
GGCGTGTTTCTGGCCGCCTGTTTCGCCATCCTGTGCGCCATGGCGGTGTTCGGCTACCTGTACAACCACCGGTCCGCCTGCTGGACCCACGCCCTGCCCCTGCGGCGGGAGGCCCTGTTCACCACCCAGTATCTGGCCGGGCTGAGCATGATGCTCCTGCCTCTGCTGGCGGCGGCGGTGCTCACCGCCATCGTGGAGGTCTCCTTCCTGCCCATGGAAAGCTGGGGCGCAGCCCTCTCCGCCCTGGGGGTCTGGCTGCTGGCCCAGAGCGGGATATGTCTGTTTTTCTTCTCCTTCGCCGCCTTCTGCGCCATGTTCACCGGCCACATCCTGGCCCTGCCCGCCTTCTACTTCATTTTTAACACGCTGGCGGAGGTGCTGTGGTTCCTGGTGAGCGCTCTGATGATCGAGTTTTACTACGGCTACACAGGCAGCCCCGGGATGGAGACCGTGGTGGAGTACCTCACCCCCACTTACGCCCTGGCAAACGCGGTATACTGGTTCACGTCCGCCCCGGCTGCGCCCGCCCATCTCCAGTCCCCAGTTACCGTGGCGGTCTACGCCGCCGTGGGCGTGGGGCTGGCCCTTGTCTCCCTGTATGTCTACCGCCGCCGGCATGTGGAGACCGCCGGCGACGTGGTGGCCGTGGCGGTGGTTCGGCCCTTGTTCAAATACGGGGTGGCCTTCTGCGCCGGCCTGTCCTTCGGCATGTTCACCGCCGCCTTCTTTGGCTGGAGCGATCTGCCCGCCCTGATCCCCTGCATCCTGGTCTGGACGGTGGTCGGCTGCTTTGCCGCCGAGATGCTTTTGAAAAAGTCCTTCCGGGTCCTCAAGGCCTGGAAGGGGGCGGCGGTCATGGCTGCTGTGGTGCTGGCGCTCTGTCTGGCCTGTCTGGCCGACGTTTTCGGCGTGGTGAACCGGGTGCCGGCGCTGGACCGGGTAAAGTCCGTTCAGGTGGAGCTCAGTATGGGCTACCCCTATGACGGCGGCCAAAGGCTGAGCGCCACCCTCACCGACCCGGCTCAGATCGAGAAAATTCTCGTCCTCCACCAGGCCATCGTGGACAACCGGGACAACGAGGGCCGGGGCACCAGCGTCGAAAGCGACTATGTCTCCGCTTACCTCACCTACACCCTGACCGGCGGGGGCAGGCTAAACCGGCGCTACTACAGTGTTCCCGTCTGCGCCGAGGATCTGGACGCCCCTGGTACCGCCGCTTACGCCATGCAGCAGCTCCTGGACGACCGGACGCTGGTGGCGATGGCCTATGACTTCGACGGCTTCCTGGAGGACGCCCGCCTCACTTCCGCCTATCTGGACCGTGCTTATCTGGAGGGGGAGCTCTACAGCGAGAACCTCTACCTGGACGACTACCGGCAGGAGCTGTGGGAGGCGGTGCAAAAGGATTTTGCCGCGGGCAATATCGGGGTGCGTTACCTCTTCGACAACGACCGGGTCCGGAGAGAAAACACCTATATGACCGACCTGATCTTCGAGGCGGTTCTGAACTCCAACGAGGTAAAAGGCCCCGCCTCCGACGGGGAGGTCTATTACGAGACCCGTCTCTCCAACAACTACCTCTATGTCACCCTCACCCCCCAGGCACGGCACACCCTGGCCGTGCTGGAAAAATCCGGAATCTTTGAGGAGGGCTATGCGCTGATCCCTTGGGAGACCGTTGAAGGACAACCGGCCCTACCTGATACGGTCTCCAGAGGCGAAGAGATCGTGTACTGAGCGGCAAGACTTCCCCATTTCAAACGTTGTCCGTAAGAATACCGGCAGGGGCGGATATTATCTGCCCCTGCCGGATTGTTCATATCTTCGCTTGCTTCATATGTTTCGCCTGCGGCGAAACGCAATCCTCAGTCAGCATTACCTCTTACCGCTCGCAGCTCTGCCGCTTATGGCTATCGCCTCCCCCCTGTGGGGAAAGGAGCCTTTTGGCCTGCGGGCCGGGGTCGTCCCGCCCTACACGTCAACGGTCATTTTGTGGGAGAAATGCGGTTATTCCAGACAGCTCAACACGGCCCAGGCGGCCCCCTCCTCGGCGTTGGAGGGGGCAATACGGACAGCGGCGGCCTTCACGTGTTCAGGGGCGTTGCCCATAACAATGGGTGCACCTACCGCCCGAAGGGCCTCCAGGTCGTTCTCGCTGTCTCCTACGGCGGCGCAGTCCTCCAGCGGCACACCGTACCGCCCGGCGATGAGGGCCAAAGCCCGGCCCTTGTCCACGCCGGCGGCCACCAGCTCCACGTCGTGACTGCTGGAAGATGTGAGGGTCACTCCCGGCAGAGCGGCCAGCTGCTCCAGGGGATACTGGGAGGGGTCAAGCTCCCCGTGGAGCTTGGTCAAGGGCAGACCATGCTCCTCCATATACCCCAGGGGGTCGTTGGTGACGACAGCGTGCTCATGGAAGCAGGCAAAGGGGTAATACCGCTCCAGATACTTTTTACAGCTGGAGTTTACCAGGGTTTCCTCCCCGGCAAAGACCATCAGGTCAAATCCCCAGCCCACACACAGCTCCACCGCCCGCCGTCCGGAGGGCTCCGGCACATCCCACCGGCGCAGGGCCCGGTCCGCGGCGCTGTCCCACACCAGTGCGCCGCCGGTGGAGGAGGCCAGCGTGTCGCACCCCGCCTCCCGGGCGAACCAGGCCGCCTCCCGGCAGTCCCGGCCGGTGTTGATGACCACCCGGACGCCCGCTGCCCGTGCCTTGATAATGGCCGCCTTAGAGGCCTCCGTGACCTGGCCCCTGGAGTCCAGAAGGGTGCCGTCCAGGTCCAAAGAAATCAATTTTATCATTTGGTATCACACCTCCATTTTTACGTTGCAGAGGCGGCCTTTGTGCGCCTCTATCGCCTGTTTCCCTTCTTGTCAAAGGTTTTCCTCAGCGCCCGTTCCACGAATGCGATGGAGCTGAGCATTACCGCAATCTGCACCCCAGAAACTGCCATACCCACATAGCTCACAGCTCCCACATCCTGTCCCAGCACAAAGAGCAGGGGCACAACGGAGGGAATCAGCAGCATCCGCCCCGCCTGATACCAGACCTTGCCCATATGCTTCTGGGCAAAGTCCCAGGTATCCTGGTTTTTTGAGGACATGGTTGTGCGGTAACCGTAGCCTGGGTTGATTTCCGTGGGGGGATGCTTCATAAACTTTTTCCCAAGGCCAATCATCAGCCCGGGTACCAGCAGGTCAAAGGCCAGTACAAAGCCCCAAAACGCAAGCTTTCCCATCATAGGAACAACCTGCCAATCTGATACACCAGCAACGAGACCACATAGGCGCAGCCGATCTGCCATGCGATGGAAAACCAGGCCCATTTGCGGCTCTGCATCTCCTTAAAGAGAGTGGAGACCGCCGCCACGCAGGGGACGTAGAGCAAAATAAACACCAGCATAGCGAAGGCGGACAGTGGGGTGAAGCCCGTCATGGCGGCGGCCACCTCTCCGCTGGCGGCGGTGAGGGAAAAGCCGTAGAACATGGACAGGGAGGACACGACCATCTCTTTGGCCACCAGCCCGGTGAGCAGGGCTACCGCTGCCTGCCAGAAGCCGAAGCCGCAGGGGGCGAAGACGGGAGCGATCACATTGCCCAGAGCCCCCAGCATGCTGTGGGTGGGGTCGTCCACCATGCGCAGAGAGAAGTCGAAGGACTGGAGCAGCCAGAGGACCATGGACATGAGTAAAATCAGCGTCCCGGCCTTCACCAGAAAGCCCCTTACCTTCTGCCAAACGTGGGTGAGCATATTGCCGATAGAGGGCAGGCGGTAGGGGGGCAGCTCCAGGACGAAGGGGGCGGGCTCCCCG
>CATKHE010000278.1 GCA_949747935.1 uncultured Eubacteriales bacterium | reverse complement strand
TGAAGAACGCCATCGAATCCATGAGCGGACTGGAGGTGGCCGCCGTCAACATCAGCGTGGGCGGCATCACCTTCCCGCCCAGGGAGCAGTAAAGGACAGAGCCGGAAAGCTTTTGCTTCCGGCGCCCTTCTTTTTTGCGCGTACGCAAGACGAGACATCCCCCCGACCAAAGCCGGGGGGATGTTTTACTGTTTTTGCAGGTGGCGCAGAAGAATACCGGCAATGTCCTCGCAGGAGCCCTGAATCTGAACAGCTCCGATGTTGTAGGCCACCATGGGCATGCCGTAGACCACAGAGGATTCCTTGTCCTGACCGATGGTGTAAGCTCCGGCCTGCCGCATTTTCAAAAGGCCGTCCGCGCCATCCCGCCCCATACCGGTCATGATAATGCCGGCCATTTTGCACCGGACCTGTTCCGCCATGGAGAAAAACAGGGCGTCCACCGAGGGGCGGTGTCCGCTGACCTTCTCCCCCGGCTGACAGGAGACGGTATACCGACTCCCGGAGCGGACCACTCTCATCTGAAAGTCGGCGGGGGCGAGCAAGGCCAGCCCGCGGTGAATCTCGTCGCCGTGCCTGGCCTCCCGCACCTCCATGTGACACAGGCGGTTAAGCCGGTCGGCGTACATCTGGGTGAAGCCCACGGGCATGTGCTGAACAATGAGCATGCCCGGGGTGTCGGCGGGCAGCCGCTTCATCACTTCGAGGGTGGCCTCCGTCCCGCCGGTGGAGGCGCCCAAGCCAATGATAAAGCTGTCCAGACCGGGCCGGTTGCCCAGCAGGGTGGGCGCGGGCAGGACGGGCTTTGTGCCAGTGGTGAGCAGGCGGGGGGCGCCGGGGGCGGGAATCGCCGGACCGGGGCTGGGCTTGAGGGTGGGCGCGGGCATGCCTGGCCGGGGCCGGACATGGGCGCCCGCGGCGGCCACCACCTTCTGGATTAAGGCGGCGATGAAGGCCTCGTTCTGTCCCGGTTCCGGTTTGCGGACAAAGTCCACCGCACCGGCGGACAGGGCGTCGAAGACCCGTAGGTCCAGGGAGGACACCAGAATCACCGGCAGGGGACAGGTGGGCAGCAGCTGCTTGAGAAATTCGATGCCGTTCATCCCTGGCATTTCCACGTCCAGAGTCATAACGTCGGGCTTGGCCTGAAGTATTTTAGACTTGGCGTCGTTGGCGTTGAAGCTGGTGGCCACCACCTCGATCCGGGGGGAGGCGTTCAGGCCGTTGGAGATCATAGTACGGGCCAGAACGGAATCGTCTACCACCATAACGCGTATTTTCTTATTGGATGGCCACATATAGAGCTCTCTCCTTTGACAGATAGTCGCCCATTGTCCCTGCCCGGTCTGCGGGCGGGGACAAGAGCGCTATTTCTTCTGGAAGGTGGATGGGGCCACCATGGTGTAGGGGGTGTTTTTGCTCAGGTTTTCCGAATGGCTGATCATCAGATAGCCGCCGGGATTGCTGGCGTCGAAGAACCGGCGCACCAGCGCGTCTTTGGTGGGCTGGTCAAAATAGATCATCACATTCCGGCAGAAAATCACGTCAAATTTTACCCGGAACTTGATGGGGTCCATCAGATTGAAGGTCTGGAAAATCACATTGTTTCGAATCTCCGGGGAGACGGCGTACCGGCTGCCCTCGATTTTTTTGAAGTATTTCCTGCGCCAAGATTCGGGCACGGTGTCCGGCACCTCATAAATACCCTTTTTAGCCTTGGCCAGCGCCTTCTGAGAGATGTCTGTGGCCAGAATACGGGTGTCCCACTGGCTGGCCTGCATACCCAGATAGTCCTTGATGTACATGGAGAGGTTATAGGGTTCCTCACCGCTGGAGCAGCCGGCGCTCCAGATAGCCAGGGATTTTTTCTTCTGGTATTTGCGCACCAGCTCAGGCAGTACCACCTTGGTAAAAAAGTCGAAGTGCTCCGTCTCCCGCATAAAGAAGGTGTAGTTGGTGGTCAGGCGATTGAGCACCTGTTCGATTTTCTGGGGATCCTTCTCCTTGAGGAGCTGGGTGACAAACTGGGAAAAATCAGTATATCCCTGCTCGGACAGCATGGAGGACAGGCGGCTGGTGACCAGCTGCCGTTTTTCCTCCAGGGTAATGCCGTATTGGCTCTTGATAAATTGGACCAGCCGGCGGAAATCTTCATCGGAGATGGGCTGTATCATCTCAAAATTCCCTCCTCAGATCGGTGTTGGGGGATATCAATCGTGGAGCAGAAGCTCGCAGTCCAGCTCCAGCATGGTGTTCCCGTCGGGCAGGGTGCACATGCCGGAGACCATGGCCTGGCCGTTGCTGGTGGGGACGGGAAGGATGGCATCCAAAGGCACATCCACCATCTGCTCCACCATGTCCACCAGAATACCAACCTGATTGCCGTCAACATCCACCACGATGCCGCAGAAGCTCTCCTGCCCGGGCTTGCCCAGGCGCAGACGGATATCCACCATGGGAATGATCTGCCCCCGCAGATTGATTACGCCCTTGACATAGCTGGGCACCCGGGGCAGGTGAGTGATGGCGTAGTCAGTGATGATATCCTTCACCTGATCGGCCTTGATGCCGTACATCAGGCTGTCGGAGGAGAAAATCAGATATTTGTTGGTCTGAATCTCAGGGGCCTGATCGGTATAATCGTCTATTTGGGCCTCTGTTGCGAACAATACTTCCTCAGCTTGCTGCATGGTTGTTTCTCCCTTCTTTACAAAAGTCCTGGATCAAAAGACGTTGTGGGCGGCGGTATAGACGTTGATTACGTCCAGAATAATGCTGATGCTTCCGTCACCCAGAATGCTGCATCCGGTGATTCCGTAGTTTTTGACGCCGAAGCTGTTGACATAGTTGGGCAGGGGCTTGACCACGATCTGCTGCTCGCCCATCAACTCGTCGACAAACAGGCAGTAGGAGTGCTCGCCGGCCTCCACCCACATAAGAATGCCGTCCTCAATATTGTCGCAGCCATCCTCCATCTGGAAGAGCTCCTTTGCCCGGATGATGGGGTAGAAGTTGTCGCGCACCTTAATCATCTCGCCCTGGGCGGGGTCATGAATGATGTCCCCGGCGGTGACCTTGAGGGAGGACTGAATGCTGTTGATGGGGATGGTGAACATGGAGCCGCCCACCGAGACCTCCATGCCGTCCATGATGGCCATGGTCAGGGGGATCTTCAGGGTGGTGGTCATGCCCTTGCCCCACTCGCTGGTGATGGTGACGGTGCCGCCCACGTCGGCCACGTTCTTTTTCACCACGTCCATGCCCACGCCGCGGCCGGAGTACTCGGTCACCTCGGTGTTGGTGGAGAAGCCGGGCATCATCAGGAAGTTGAGGATCTCCTTCTGGCTGTACTCGTGGTCGGGAGCGGCCAGACCCTGACGGATGGCCTTGTTCAGCACGGCCTGAGTGTCCACCCCCTGGCCGTCATCCTTGATCTCAATGATGACCTCGCTGCCGGTGTGCCGGGCGGAAAGGATGACCTCGCCCACCGGGTCTTTGCCGGCGGCGACACGGTCGGCCTCGTTCTCCTCCAGGCCATGGTCCATGGAGTTGCGGACGATGTGCATGATGGGATCGCCGATGGCGTCCACGATAGTCTTGTCCACTTCTGTGTCCTCGCCCACAAGGGTGAGCTTGGCCCGCTTGCCCAGCTTCTTGCTCATGTCCCGAACGATGCGGTTCATCTTCTGGAAGGTGCCGGACACGGGCACCATCCGCAGGGACATGGACACGTCCTGCAGGTCGTCGGTAAGCTTGCGCAGGTCGCGGGCGGATTTATTGAAGTTGTCCAGCCGCAGCCCCTTCAGGTCGGGGGAGGCGGTGACCATGGATTCGGTGATGACGATCTCGCTGACCACCGCCAGAAGCTGGTCCAGCTTGGCCAGGTTGACGCTGATGAGGCTCTCCTTGGCGTGCTGCTGTCCGCCGGCGGGGGCGGGCGCGGCGGGCTTGGC
>CATKHE010000277.1 GCA_949747935.1 uncultured Eubacteriales bacterium | reverse complement strand
GCTTTTGGTCTGCGGCGGATGGGCTTCCGAAAGGTGAAAGCCTGTTC
The DNA here is from genome assembly GCA_949747935.1 of uncultured Eubacteriales bacterium. The sequence continues at coordinate 3,920 of CATKHE010000277.1, read as the reverse complement.
TATCAGGGAAAAGATAAGGGGCCGGCAGAAAAATTTTTTTAAAATTTTGACAAAATATGTCCGTTTCTGGATAGCTCGGGACTATATCCAGAGGCGAGACCATTGCTCAGAAAAGTTTTCGGAAGAAATTTGAAGTACCAGAGAAAGAAGCGGAGCCTCACACAGGAGAAGGCGGCAGAGGTGTGCGGGATGAGCTGGAAATACTGGGGAAAGCTGGAGCGGGGCGATCAGGCCGCAACCATAGATGTGATAGAAAAGATCAGCAAGGGATTTCAAATCCCGGCCTCGGAGCTGCTGATGGAGGAGGAGCGGGACAGCGGGAAAGGGGCATAGGCAGAGCTGCCTGCCTAGTGCTGGAGCATGATCTGTAAAATTTCCCGGTCGGTGCTCCGCATGCCGATTTTGCCCAGGCGGCCCACGTTGTCCAGGGTGGCCTCCACGCCGGGGGAGAGGATGCCGTCCCCCCCATAGAACTGCTGTCCCTGCTGATACATCCGATAGCCGAGGATCCCGGCGTCGATGGCGGCGGCGATCTTGCCGGCGCAGGAGGCCTTGGCCCCGTCGCAGATCATGCCGGAGACGATAGCCAGGGCGTTGACCACGGTGTGGATGATCTCCTCATAGCCGCCGCCGTCCAGCCAGGCGATGGCCGCCCCAGCGGCGGCTCCGGCGCTCACCGCGCCGCAGTAGGCGGACAGCCGGCCGATGCGGGTTTTCTGGTGGATGGTGATCAGGTTGGACAGCACCAGCGCCCGGTAGAGCTTCTCCTCCCCGGCGCCGGTCTCCCGGGCGTAGACGATGACGGGCACGGAGGCGGTGATGCCCTGGTTGCCGCTGCCCGAGTTGATAATGACAGGCAGCTCACAGCCCCCCATCCGGGCGTCCGACCCGGCGGCGGCGGCGGACTTGGCCTTCACAAGGGGGTCGTCTCCGGGGGAGGAGGCCCGGATGACCTGCCCGATGTTGGCGCCGTAGCTGTTTGTGAGCCCCTCCTGGGCGATGGCGGTGTTGCAGGCGATCTGACGGTCCAGGATATCCTTCACGTCCGCCAGGTCCACGGTGAGGGCGAAGTCATAGATATCCTCCATGGACAGGAGAGTCCGGTCGGTGAGGCCGCTCTCATCGTCCGCCTCCACAGGCAGGTCCAGCAGGACCTGCCCGTTTCGTTCCAGATGGACGATGTTGGTGTGGTAGTTGGCGATGCGGACCTTGGCCACGCTGCCTCCCCCGCGCAGGGTGAGCTGGATGTCAAAGACCAGGTCACCGTCCAGGCACTCCACCCGGACGGGGTGCTCCTGGAGATAGACCCGCATTTCCTCCTGCTGGGGCCGGGTCACCTGGGAGATGACCTCCAGCAGCAGGTCGGGCCGCCCAGCCACCGCGCCAGCGGCGGCGGCGGCCTCAATGCCGTGGAGACCGCCGGTGTTGGGGACGACCACGCTCTTTACATTTTTAATGATGTTGCCGCTGGCCTCCACCAGAATTTCGTCAGGCAGGACGCCCAGCAGCTCCCGGCCCTTGGCCGCGCCGTAGGCGATGGCGATGGGCTCGGTACAGCCCATGGCGGGGACCAGCTCCTCCTCCAGAATCTGGAGGTAGGCGTTATATTTTACATTTGTCTTGTCCATTTTGCGCCTCCTTTAGTGGTGGTTTCATTATACAGGAAAAAGTGTCCGAGGTCAAACGGTTGCGGCGGACGGATTCCTGTGGTATGATAAAAAAATCTGGAAAGGGACGCGCCGCGTCCCCGGGAAACGGATACGTATTACGGACGCCCTGTAAGGCGTCCCTGCCGACAGGAGGAAAACTGATGTTCCAAGCGGTATGCTTCGATTTTGATTACACCCTGGGGGACAGCACCGATTCCATTGTGGCCGGCTTTCAGCACGGCCTCGCCGGCCTGGGCTGGCCCGCCCCGGACCGGGAGACGGTGCGGGGCACCATCGGCTATCTGCTGGAGGACGCCTACACCATGCTCACCGGCGACAGCGACCCCGGCCGTCAGGCAGAATTTCGCCGCCTGTTCTCCAAGGTGGCGGTGGAGCGTCAGCGGAGGGAGACTACCCTCTTTCCAGGCGCCCGGGAGCTGCTCCTGGGCCTGCGGCGGCGGGGAGTGAAGACGGCCATCGTCAGCACCAAGCGGGGGGACACCATTCAGATTGTCATGGACCACCACGGCCTGGGGAAGACGCTGGACCTGATTATCGGCAGCGCCGACGTGAAACGGCACAAGCCCGACCCGGAGGGCCTGCTGGCCGCCATGGAGCGGTTGGGAACGGCCCCGGAGGAGACCCTGTTCTGCGGCGACACCGTGCTGGACGCCGGCGCGGCGAAAAACGCTGGGACACACTTCGCCGCCGTCCTCAATGGAACCACCCCGGCGGAGGAGTTCGCCCCCTATCCCGCCGACCACATCTCCACCGATCTGTGGGACCTGGCCCGGTGGCTGGGGCTTTAGAAAAAGCGATCCCCGGCTTCAAAGGGAAGGTGTTTGGGCGTCCCGCAGCTCCATATGGTCCAGCGCATATTGGAGAGCCATGCCAATCAGCTCATTTCGGGAGCGGTTGGTCCGGGCGGAGAGGTCGTTGTACTGCTCCTGGAGGGTCCTGTCGATGCGAATAGTCATCGTGACGGTCTTGTCCTCCCGGGGGGTGACAATGAATTTTTCCATAATGCCTCACTTCTTATCTGTTTGAGTACATTATAATGTGTTTCTCTATATTTAATCCATAACACAAAATGCATTGAAAAAACAATGCGAGAGACGGTTGACTTTTCTGAAGCAAAGTGCTATATTAAAACAGTAGGTTTAAGAAAAATTAAATTCGACTTATACCTGCCCGGCTCTGCAACAGGCTGGAAGAATTGGGCACTGCCCTGTGAAAGGATGATTACCAATGAAGAAACTGCTTGCCCTGCTTTTGACGGCGGTCCTGCTGGGGGGGGCGGTCCCCGCGCTGGCCGCTGAGGAGGCCGCTTCGACCCCGCTGCCCGACTGGGCCTACAGTGAGCTGGCCGACAGCTATGCGATGGGACTGGTGGACGACAATTTCCAGACCGTCCACAGCGGCATTGTCACCCAGGAGCAGATTGACGAGCTGACCGGGATCGTGGCCGGCAAGCTGGCCCTGCTGAACGTGCCCGCCAACCCGGACAAGGGGGAGGCCCTGGTTGTGGATACCACCCGGGGCGGCGTGATCAACGCGCTGTATCAGGAGGCCGCCGCCTACAGCTTTCCCGGTATTGACAGCGCTCCGGCGGACTATCTGGTCTCCCTGGGCGTCCTGTGCGGCGACGGCGACGGGCTGGCCCTGGACCGCCCCTGTACCCTGCTGGAGGCGGCCGCTTTTGCCAACCGGCTGATCCTGGCCCTCTATGACCAGCAGAACGCCGGTTCCCTTGGCCTGCTGTGGAAGGCGGAGGGCAACGGCAACACCCTGTATCTCCTGGGCTCCATCCACACCGACCGGAGCAACCTCTACCCCTTCCACAAGCAGCTCCGGGACATCATCGACAGCGCCGAGCTGGCCGCCTTCGAGCTGGACTTCAACAGCCAGGAGGGGATCGATGAGTTCACCGCCATGCAGGTCTACTCCGACGGCACCACTCTGAAGGACCACATCGACGCCGAGCTGTACCAGGAGGTGGTGAAGGCCCTGGCTCCCCTGGGTATGCCTGAGGAGCAGGTGGCCCAGTATAAGCCCTGGGCGCTGTCCAACACCTTTACCGCCCTGTCCATGACCGACGACACCACCAGCGAAAACGCCATGGCCCTGGACCTGTATGTCAGCGCCAAGGCCACCAACGCCGACATCCCCGTGGAGGGCATTGAGACCTACGCTTTTCAGGGGAAAATCTTCGATGACCTGTCCAGTGAGTACCAGGAGAAGTACCTGGCCATGACCCTGAGCATGTACCTG
>CATKHE010000276.1 GCA_949747935.1 uncultured Eubacteriales bacterium | reverse complement strand
TGCGAGTCCCTGACCCAAGTTACTGCCATGGGGCTGACAGAGATCGGCGATATGGTGTTCAGTGAGTGTACCTCGCTGAAAAATGTAGTTTTTGGCAGTTCGCTTGTGAACGTCAATGAAACCGCTTTCACTCGTCAATACGCATCTTATACGATTACAGATCTTATCGTATATGTAAACGGAGAGCCCAGCGAACAGCTGACTACGGCTTTGAACCATTATCCGGAAAAGTGCACCTACAACATCGCCAACCTCAACGGCGGCGAGATTGCTGAGCTCAATAACGGCGGCTTCGCCACCTTGAAGGACCGCGAGGGCCAGATCTTCTCGGGCTGGTTCGACGGTGAAAACAAGGTGGAAGAGCCGGCTTATGACGGCACTGTTTACACCGCAAGGTGGGAGGAAGCCAATACCAGCATTCAGGTTTCTGAGACTGTCAACGGCGAAAAAGTTAATGCCGCTATTGAGAATGGCATGGTCACTATCCCCGGCGGCTATACCCTGTGGGTGGGCGGCGTTCAGATCGCTACCGTGCCCAAGGGCATCACCTCCGTGAAGGTGCCCGAGGCGGATGTGCGCGGGTTGAATGTCTTTGTCAATAGTGGTTCTGCGGCAGCAAACTACACCATCCTCACTCTGCCCGAAGGCAGCATGACTGTCTTGCCCGACGGTACGACAGTGAATGACACCAAACTGTACTGCTGCGATTACAACGGCGCTTATCCTGTGATCGCACCCTCCGCCGGGCTGTTTGTGATGTCCGGTTCCGGCGCGATGGACGACTTTGGACAGTCTGGTTACGCAACCGCTCCTTGGGTCATGAATACCTGGGGCAATGGGATTACGACGGTCAAGATTATGGAGGGCGTAACCTACATCGGTGAAAATGCTTTCTATAACTGTAAAAAATTGACCGATGTTTCCATTCCTGAAAGTGTTCAGACCATCGGAAAATCTGCCTTTGAGAACTGTGTGGCTCTGAAGCGCATCACCGTTCACGAGGGTGTACGTGAGATTAAGGACCGTGCGTTCAGCGGCTGTGAGGCCCTGACCGGTATCGTCCTTCCCGACAGCGTGACTACGCTGGGCGGCTGGACGTTCCAGAACTGCTCCGCCCTGGAGACCGTGGAGCTGCCCGCTGGCATCAGCACCAGCAGCGCGCAGACCTTTGTTGGCTGCACCGGTCTGAAGAATCTGGTACTGCGGGGCGCACCCGGCACAATTGACAGTCCCGAGCTCCTGTTCGGATATAGCCGTCCCACCGACCTGACTGTGTATGTCAACAGTGAGACCTATGTGACGAACGACCTGACCACCGCTCTCAACAAACTCAGTTTCTACCGTGTCGCCAATCTCAACGGCTACACTGTGAACGAGTATATGGACGGCGCTCTGGCTGTACCCGTCAAGGACGGCGTGGCCGGCGTGTGGTACGACGTGGACGGAAAGGCTCTGGTGAAGGGTGAGGGCGGCAGCTACAGCCTTCCCGAGGACGAGGATTTCGGCGCTGTTTACACCGCCAAGTGGGCCGAGGCTGGACTGCCTGACGGTGCGACCAACGACAATTGGTATCAGGTCGAGGACACCAAGGTCAGCGGCTCTGTCGCTCCCTCCAAGGCGAACGGCAAGCTGACTCTGACCGCGGTTGGGGCCAACGGCAACAACTGCGACGGCGCTCCGCCTCCCGCGTTCTTCATGAACGAGCAGCTGAACGAGGCTATCGCGGCTGTCGGTGCGGGCGAGCGGACTCTGTCCTTCGACATGACCCCCAAGTCCAGCAGCGACAATATCTGTTTGGGCTTTGGCCTCAATTATTCTGGGGTAGCACAGAATGTGTATATCGGTTATGACAATTCCAGCAAATGGTTCGTGCAATATTACGGCGGAACTGGCGCCTATCCCAAATTTGCCGGGCCTGAGCTGGTAAAGGATCATACCTACCACATCACTATCAAGTGGACTGATACGAAGATTACTCTGTTCCAGGTGGATGACACTGTCTGCACTCTGCCCAACGACGGCGGCTTCGGCGGCGTTGCTGTGGCGGACGCTGTTGGTTTCAAGTGCGGCAAGGATCCCCAGAGCAGCGGTATCACCAGCATGGAGCTGTCCAACCTGCACTACACCGGTCAGAGCAGTGAGATCAACACTGGTGTGCGCAAGCCCACCCTGTCTCAGGTCTCGAGCATCCTGAAAGTGGAAATGCGGGACTATTACGGCGAGCATGATACACAGTACACATTGACCGCCGATGACTACGAGCTCGGTCCTGTGGTCGAGAGCGGCAGGGATGACTACCCCTACACCTGCGAGCTGACCTTGACGGCGGGCGTCCAGGGGTGGATCAGCCGGTTCAACCAGGGCAAGGCATATGCTCACGAGCTTCTGTGGGACGATGTGGGCTTTGCCATCACTGATGGTGTTGCCACGCTGTACTACAGCGAGGCTTCTGGCTGGGTGATTCCCTCTATCTCCAGTGGGATCGAGACCCCCGGCATCAGCCGGCAGAGCAACGGCAACTTTATGTACCTGGAACTGTGGTACGGCTATGAGTACCGTTGGCTGACTCACAGCGGTGAGAAGGTCTACAATACCCATGTCGGCGCCTGTAAGGACGGGAACCATACACCTTCTCCCGTTACCTACTGCAAGACAGTTCCTGCCGGCTATGTTGATGGTGACAGCTTCTATGCCTTCACTGGCTGGAAGACCCCCGCAGCAGAGGATGAGAACCTCGGCGAGCGTGTTATGGTCTACCTTGCCCAGTATGAGGAGGTCACAGGTCTTTGCGTCAATGACGACGGCTGCGTGACCATCCCCGGCGGCACCGTTTTGGGTGCGACCACAATCCCCAATGCGGTCAAGTCCGTCACCGTGCCCAGCATGAACGCCCTCAAGGACCTGACGGTGGACACCAAGTGGAACAAGCTGGTCCTGCCTGAGGGTTCCACCGTGATCCTGCCTGACGATTCCGAGGTGGAGAACGAGACCCATCTGTACTGCTTCACCTCTGGAAGCACCTACGAGGTTCTGGTGCCCTCCACCGGCCGCTTCCTGGTTTCCGGGACCGGTGCAATTGCGGACTATAGCAGCAGCAGAAATGTTCCCTGGAGCGGCAACGAGTACAGTTCCAAGATCAAGACCGTTGAGGTTATGGACGGCGTGACCGGGGTTGGAAGCTATGCGTTCAGCGCGATCACAAATATGACTTCTGTCACCCTGTCTGACAGCGTGACCACCATCGGCGCGAACGCCTTCAAGGACAGCAAGGCTTTGTCTGCCGTCACTGCCCCCGGCGTGACCAAAATCAACGCCAACGCGTTCTCCGCCTGTATCGGCCTGAACACATTGGTGTTCGGCGATGCGCCTGAGACCGTCGCCGAGAGTGCTTTCGCCACCAAATGGTCGGCCAAGATTGAAGAATTTGTAGTGTATGTGGATGGCGAGCCCAGCAATCAGCTGACCGCTGCCCTGAACTACAACAACAAGTGCACCTACAACATCGCCAACCTCAACGGCGGCAGCGTCTCTGAGGTTGTGTCCGGCACCCTGGCCACACCTGAGCGGACGGGCTATATCTTCCAAGGCTGGTTCGATGAGAACGACAGCGTGGCAGATATCCCTGATTTCAACAAGACTGTCTACACCGCCAAGTGGGAGAAGATCAAGAATACCTGTGTTGTCACGATTGACAACATAGCGTACGAGGTCCAGAAGGGTGACACCCTGGCCGGTATCCTGCCTAAGGATCCCACCAAGGAAGGTTACACCTTCATTGGCTGGTTCGACGGCGAGACTGAGATCACCGCTGACACCCAAGCCACTGACGGAATGACCATCACCTCCAAGTGGGAGATCAACAAGTACACCGTGGCCTTCGACGCCGCAGGCGGCAGAGTGAACGGCGAGGCGACTGTGACCGTCGAGCACGGCGAGACGCTGGGTACCCTGCCCACCGCCAGCCGCAGCGGCTACAGAT
>CATKHE010000275.1 GCA_949747935.1 uncultured Eubacteriales bacterium | reverse complement strand
CGCTGAAGATTCCGCGGTCAAGGATTTCGCTGACATATCTGAAAAACCCATTGAGCCCGTCAGTGAGATCAGAATTGACGACGAGCCCGCCCCGCTGGCTGCTTTGTTCCAGGAGGACGAGGAGCCCGCTGGACACAGGCACAGCGAGGAATGCTACGGCCTGACCTGCGGTAAGGAAGAGCACAGCCACAGCGAGGCATGCTACGAGACCAAGGAACCTGAAGCACCCGAAGAGCCTGAACCGCCTGTTGACAGTAAACCGGCAGAGACCGCCGAAGACCTCTTTGCGGCGTTTGAAGCCGGCGAAGAGGCCATTGTTCTGGGCAGCAGCTTTTCCGTCAACGAGACGATCGCCGTCACCAGCGACGTCGTTCTGGACCTGAACGGGCAGACGCTTACTTGGGAGAACCAAAAACCCGGAGAAGGCTCCAGCCTGTTTCGAGTAGAGGCTGGCGGCGCTCTGACGGTTACAGACAGCTCCGAAGCCATAGAGACATTCAGCTGCCAGGTTGTGACCTCCACCGTCACCGGAGTTGGAACGACCGAGGAAGCTGAGGAGACTCGCTCTGTGGACGTTAAGACCGGCAGGATCAAAGCCACACAGGATAACGGAGTTCTTGGACACGATGCGCAAAACGCCGCGGTAATCGCCGTCATTGGCGGAACATTGTGTCTGGAAGACGGCATCATCGACGGCAACCACAGGGTCAGATGTGTTCTCGCTGAGGATAGTGGCCGGGTCTATGTGGAGGGCGGCGCCGTTATGAACGGCAAAGCGCTTCTGGTGGGCGGTGCTCAATTCGGCAACGGAATCTATGTTCGCAACGGTTCCCTGAACATGACCGGCGGTGTCATCGCTGATAATAACGCAAATACCGGAGAATGGTACGATGAATACCGCCGGGGCGGAGGCATTGCGCTGAAGGACGGCAGTCTGGACATCAGCGGCGGCATAATTGCCAACAACAGAGCCGGCGTCGGCGGCGGTATCTGTGCGGAAGGCGGCTCCGGCAGCATCACGATCAACGGTGAGGCGGTGATCGCCGAGAACACATCATCGCTGTATAGCTGGGGCGGCGGCATCGCCGCGAATGGGAGCTATCAGGTGACTGTCGGCGAGGACGCTTTGATTTCGCGGAACAGCGCCCAAAGCGGCGGCGGCGGCATTATGGCCGAGAACCTGACCGTGACCGGCGGACAGATCACCGGAAACTTCACAGAGACAGGCGGCGGCGGTGGGATCAGCACCTCCAACTTTACCATGACCGACGGTATTGTGGCCGGAAATACCTCTGAAGAGCTCGAGGGCGGCGGCATCCGCATCAACGGCGGCGGGTCGGAGATCACCGGGGGCTATGTCACCAACAATGTCTGCAACACCACGCAGCATTGGGGCGGCGGCGGCATCTTCGTCAGCCAGGGAGCTTCCATCAAGATGCGAAACCTGCTGGTTACCGACAACACCGCCCAAGGCCTGGGCGGCGGCGTAGCGGGCTGCTCTACCGGACAGGTGGCAGTCACCACCTCCGACGGCCTGGCCAGCTTCGCAAATACCGCTGTGGGCGATCCCTCTCACGGCTCCGGCAGCAGTTCCGCCAAACGGCAGGACCAGGCGGCGCTGAACAACCCGAAGTTCTTGGAGTACGGCTCCAACGACTACTTCTGCGCCCACACCAGCTATGTCTCTGACGGAATTCTGGGCGGCGGCAGCGCAAACTGGTATGGAAGCTGGGATAACGGAAACGACTATCAGGGCATTGGCGAGAACACTACGATTGAAGTGGCGCAGCTGTCCATCCCCAGGGGAGGCTTTGCCGCCGCGTCTCACCTGATGGGTCTGAGCGCCTCCCCCAGTGAGGAGGATATTGCCAAGGCCGAGGCGGCCGCAAAGGTGTTTGTCACTGGAAACGAGTCCAACACCCATGGCGGCGGCATCATGTGCAACGGTGTGATGTTTATTGGCGCGATTGAAAGCACCACCCAGACCTTCTCCAGTGTGACCGTGGAGGCCGCGAAGCAGTTCAGGGACATCTCCCCGGAGGGGGAGGACATTCCTATGAGCGGCGGCGAGTTCACCTTCGCGCTGGTGAAGGAGGCGGATTTTCAGATTGTGGACGGCAAGCCCAGCTTCACCAATGCTCAGCCTGCCGTCAACGATGAAAACGGCAAGGTGCTGTTCACCATCAATGATCTGAAGGCAGAAGGGGAGTACCTCTACTATCTGGTGGAGGTCCCCGGGACGGACGCTGTCACCGTGTATGACCCCGCCATTTACAAGATCGTGGTAAAGGTGAGCACGCACGAGGAGATCAGCTGGGAGATTGACACCAAGCTCACCGCCATTGTCTACAGCGGCGAGGTGGAGTCCATTCTTCCTGTCACCGTCGGTGAGGATGGCACGCTGACAGAAGAGGCGGAAGCTGAAAAGGCTGTATTCACCAATGTTTACAGCGGCGAGCTGACTGTCAGAAAGGTTTGGGCCGGCGACACGGAGGACAAGCGCCCCAAGGGCATTCAGGTGCAGCTGTATAAGGACGGCGCCGCTGAGGGCGACCCTGTCACTTTGGACGGGTCGAACGACTGGAGCTATACCTGGAAGGACCTGTCTCATGACAGCAGCTACACGGTGGAGGAAGTGGAGGTACCTGAGGGCTATACCTCCAGCGCCACGCAGCACGGTGGTATTGTGACCATTACCAACACCTATCAAACCGTCCCCCCCGAGAAACCCAAGCCTGACAGGCCGACTCCTGACAGGCCTCACACACCCGACCCCGAGCCTGACCCCGATCCCGAACCCGGGGTCGATATCCCCGACGAGGAGCCGCCTCTGGTGGACCTCCCCGACGAGGAACCCCCGCTGGCGAACATCCCCGAGGAAGAGCCTCCCCTGGTAGAGATTCCTGAGGAGGAACCCCCTCTGGCCGAGACCCCGCTGGATCCCACTCCCAAAACCGGCGATAACAGCCGTACCGGCCTGTGGGCGGCCCTGTGCGGATTCTCCCTGTTCGGGATGCTCGCCCTGCTTGGCAAAAAGCGGGAGGACGAAGAGCCGTAATGCCTGAATATTTTTCGAAAATCACAGCATAGAAGACGGGCGATGTCGAAAAGACGTCGCCCGTTTTACACTTTAGCGAACGAAAAAACTATAAAAAAAGTACACTATCTCGAAAGAATGTACAATTATAACGGGGCAAGTTACTTGAAACTGGATAGAATGCACAAAATATTGAATAATATTTGTGTGATTTGCAAAGTGAAATTTTTTCGATTTTTGATTATAATAGGAATGTAGATTATTGTGGTTCGAGCCCTGAATCAATGATACATAGCCAAAAAGGAATTCCTTTTTGCGTCCATGCACTTCAATGCATGGACGAGGGTTTCAGACACAGAAAGGGAGGGATGCCCTATTTGTAAGGCCGAACAAACATTTTAATCAGAAAGGACGGTGCAGAAATGAGAAGAAAGTGGAATCGCCCCCTTGCGGCGCTTCTGGCGGCGTGTATGCTGTTCTCGCTGCTCCCCGCTGCTGCGGCAGTGGAGACAGTGGAGGAGCCGGACAATTCCTACAGCGCACCACTGCCGGCGGAGCCTGCCCCCGCTGAGGACGGGGACGAAACTCAAGGCAATCCTGAGACAGAAAACGATGAACCCGTGGACGGAGCCACACCGGACAGCTCCTCCGAGGAGGACGCTGAGCCGGCGGAGCAGGAGGGTGAGGACACCAAGATCCCCGATGAACCGGAGCTCCCCTTAGAGACGGATCAGGTTGAGGGAAATGAGGAAAATCCTCTCCCGACAGAAGAAGACAAAGAGGAACAGCCTCCGCTGACCGAAGAAGAGGGAGAACTGCCCACGGTTCTCCCGGACCAGGATAAAACCCTGGGTGAGGTCGTGAACGACGCCGGAAACGGGGTTGTGGAGGAGCTCCTCAAGGAGATTGCCGTTTATACGGCGGTCGAGCCGGACCGTACCCTGGAAGAGGCCATCGCGGACGAGAGAACCGATGT
>CATKHE010000274.1 GCA_949747935.1 uncultured Eubacteriales bacterium | reverse complement strand
GGTGCTCTTGAAGGGCAGTTCCCCCTCCGCCGTCTTCCAGGCGGCCAGTCAGGAGAGATGCACCATCGTCTGGCTGCTGGTGCCCTGGGCTCAGGACATCTTAGCCGCTCTTGACAGAGGGGAACTGAAAATCGAGGATTTCCAGCTCTCCCAGTGGCGGCTGATGCACATCGGGGCCCAGCCGGTCCCCCCCTCCCTCATCAAGCACTGGCTGAGCTACTTCCCCCATCACAAGTACGACACCAATTACGGCCTGTCCGAGTGCACCGGCCCGGGCTGCGTCCACCTGGGACTGGAGAACGTCCACAAGGTGGGGGCCATCGGGGTCCCCGGCTACGGCTGGAAGGTCAAGATCGTGGACGAGCAGAATACTCCCGTGAAGCAGGGAGATGTCGGAGAACTGTGCGTAAAAGGCCCCGGGGTGATGGTGTGCTACTACCACAACCCGGAGGCCACTGCCGAGGTGCTGGAAAACGGCTGGCTCCACACCGGTGACATGGCCCGTCAGGACGAGGACGGCTTTGTCTTCCTGGTAGACCGGAAGAAGGACGTCATCATCTCGGGCGGCGAGAACCTGTACCCGGTCCAGATCGAGGACTTCCTGTCCGCTTACCCCAAGGTACATGACGTAGCCGTCATTGGCCTGCCCGACCAGCGGCTGGGGGAGATGGCCGCCGCCATCATCCAGGTGAAGGAGGGCATGACCTGCACCGAGAGCGAGATCAACCAGTTCTGCATGGACCTGCCCCGGTACAAGCGCCCCCGGAAGATCATCTTCGCCGATGTCCCACGCAACCCCACCGGCAAAATCGAAAAGCCCAAACTGCGGGAGCAGTACTGCGGCGTGCGCCTGGTGGAGGCGCAGAATCGGGGATAAAAAATGGCCTCACTGCGATGCAGTGAGGCCATTTTTTACAGAAATTCCACATAAGTCTCCAGCTGGGCCCAGGACAGCTCCAGCTCCTCGATAGACCGCCAGCTGGGGAAGTTGTCCTCCAGCTCGGCCCAGGTGAGGAACCAGAAGTCATACTCCACCCCCAGGTGGGCGGGGAGGATATCCTCGATGATCCTTTTCAGCCCGTCGAACCCCTGGGGCACCCCGGCCGCCCCGGGGAAGGAGACGGAGACCCGTCCCTTTCCCGTCTCCCTCACCAAGGCGGGGACGCCGCAGCCGTTGATGGTGTCGTTGATGGCGGACAGGGTAAAGCTGTCTCCGCCGATGCGCAGCAGGGCGGCCAGGGCGGCGGCCAGCTGCCGGGGCTGTCCCGCCACCGGGCGGCGGGTGAAAAGGGAAGCGGCGTTCTCCAGCCCCCAGCTCTCCGCCGTATCCAGGCAGACCTCCCGCTCCACCTCTTCCAGCCGCTCCAGCACCCCGTCCAGGGCCCCGCCCTGGACGTCCAGCTCTCCGCCGTTGAAGGGGGCCTCCAGGTCATAGACCCCCAGGGGCCTGAGCAGGTCCCGCAGATATTGGGCGTGGCTCATGTCATCTCCTCCACCCGCAGCGTCCCCAGCACGGGCAGCACGTCGCCGGCCACCCGGACGTCCGCCGCCGGGGCGGCGACAACATAGTTGGCCACTCCGGCGCAGCTGTAGACCAAATGTCCCAGCCTCGCCCGGAGGATGTCCTGCCCCAGCAGCTTTCCGGTGAACCAGCCCCGGACGGCCTCCTCCACCCGGCCCAGCACCTCGCCGGAATCCCGCCCCTCCTCGGGAGCTACCCGGAGGGTGACGTCTACCCGCCGGACGGCAGGGGCCCGGACCAGCAGGTCCACGGCGATCTCCCGCCGCTGCTCAAAGTAGTCCTGGAGCTGCCGGAGCAGCTCCGCCCCAGGCGCCCCGGCCAGGGTGGCGGGCACCACGTCCACCGACCCCACCCCCCGGGGCCGGGCCACCACCGCGGCGGCGGCCACCTGGTCGAAGGACAGGGCCCCCTGCTCATAGAAGGCGGCGTTGGCCCCGTTGGGCAGGCGTTTGAAGGTGTCCAGCACCCGTGCCCGCAGGGCCTCGTCCCCCTCCCCGTCCGCGCCCCCGGCGCAGGCCCGGGGGTTGGTGCAGGAGGCGATTCCCATGGGGGCCACCGCCATGGAGACGATGGTCCCGGCGGCCACATTGCCCGCCGTCCCGGCCTCCAGCGCCCGGACGGGGATCTCCGCCGTCAGCGCGCCGGCCCGCAGGACTCCCTCCTCCACCGTCTCGAAGCGGACCAACCCTGCCGTCATGCACACCGTCCCCCGGGGGATGTCCCTGTCGGCGGGGGACGCCTCCCCGGCGTTGAAGCGCACCGTCCCCTGAGCAAAGGCGGGCCGCTTGCGTTCCAGCCCTCGCAGCTGGGCATGGCGGTCCAGACAGTCCCCCTCCGCCGTCTGGGGAAAAGCCTGCCGCACCACCCAATCCGCCTGGATGTACAGGGCACACACCTGAGCCGCCACGGCATACAGCCTTGCGGACAGGTCGCACCCCTCCCGGGGCTCCAGCCCCGTCCGCTCTCCAAAGGCGGAGAGCAGCTCCTGATAAATTTCCTCTGCGGTTTTCACGCGTTCCCTCCTCTCAAACCTCCACCTGGGCGGTCAGCCCCTCTCCCCGCCAGTCCAGAGACACGGTGAGCACGCCCCGCTCCCTGTCCTGAACCAGCTCCACCGAGCGCACCGACAGCTCCGGCTCTTCCCGGAGGGCCTCGGTCACATACTGGACAGCCAGGGCCTGCCGGGCGGAGGGCCTTTCCCTGCCCAGCAGATAGAGCCGGCTGCCCAGTCCGGGCAGAAAGGGCAGGGCTCCCCGCCGGGCGGTGAGGCGGAACAGCACCCGGGCCAGTGCCTCCTCTCCGCCCCCCAGGGCGGTCAGCCCGCCCGCCCCGTCGGGGACATAGTCCCCCTGAATCAGCTTCCGTTCCATCCCTCAGCCCCCCTCCGGCGGCGCGGAGGCTGCAATCTCCCGGATCATATCCTCCAGCCGCTTTCCGTTGACCAGCACGCTTCCGGTCAGCCGCAGCCCGTCCCGGCTCAGGTGAAGGGAGCAGTTCCCCCCTGACAGCCGGGCCTCTCCCGGCTCCAGCCCGCCGTCCTCCTGGACCCGGCCCAGGACGCAGGGGACCTCCCCCTCCGCCCCCGCTCTGAGGACCAGCACCCTGTCCCCTGCCGCGGGCCGCCAGCAGTAGCCCCCGGGGCCGTATACGGCGATCCAGCGCCGCTCGCTCCCCAGGCTGACCCCCGCCGGGTCGCCCCCCAGGGTGACGGTGCCCAGCTCCGCGGCCGGCTCCTCCGCCCGGAGCTTCCAATTTCGTTCCGACATCCACATAGCTTCTCCCTCCTCGTCAGCGCTCCGCTCTATAAAATGACTTCCGGAGGGGCCAGCTCCACGCGGCTCCAGCACCCGCTCCCGTCCATCCCGGCCGTCACCTGAGCGGCCCGATACCTTCCGTTCCAGCCGCAGCCCGTCCGCTGGACGCTCACCAGCTCCCCGGGCCAGACCGTGAACACCTCCCCCAGGGTGAGCTCCAGCCGCTCCCGCTCGGCGCACGACCGCTCCAACTGAAACTGTCCGGAGTACCGCATGGCCTTATAGCTGCTCCGGGCGGGCATGGTCAGAATCCGCCGGGCCAGGCCGCCAGCAGCCTGGAATTCCCGGTTGTCCACCGTCTCCACCCGGCCGCTCCACCGGTCCCGGACCAGCACCTGAGACAGCGCGCCGTACCGCCTGTCCCGCCGGGTTATGGCGGCCACTCCCGTTCTGTCGTCCACCACCCGCTCCTGTCCGTCCTCCCATCCGGACAGCACCAGCCGCCCCTGCCGGTCGAACCGGGGACAGACCCCGCCGTAGTACCGGGCGAAGTCGTGAACCACCGACCACTCGCTGCTCCCGGCGGCAACGGAGAACCGGGCCACCGGGGGCAGCCGTATCCCCGGCGCCGTCTCGATGCCGTAGGGGGTCACGTGGTCCCGGAGGATGTCGGCCTGGGTGGCGGACTGGTAGTCCTGCCCCAGAGCCTCGTTATCCAGCAGGAGGGCGGCCATCCCCCGGCCTGACACCTCCAGCCGCCGCCCGCCGCCGTCCTCCGTCACCTCGCACTCGTCCACCACGCCGGTGAACACCCGCTTCCCGCCGTGCTCCGCCGTGAAACGGGTCCACTCCCCGGGCCGGGCGGTGTTGCCCCTGTCCCAGCCGCACCGCAGCCAGAAACTGTCGCAGGGCGTCCCGGCGGTGTACTCCATCCGCCAGGCTGCCGCCGGAGGCAGGGCCCAGCACGTCCCCGCCTGGTCGGTCACATAGCATGTCATCCCACCCGCACCTCCTGTCCCACATAGATCAGATTGGGGTTTTTGATCTGGGGGTTGAGGGCGATGAGTTCCGCCAGGCTCAGCCCATACCGCCGGGCCAGCGCCCACAGGGTATCCCCCTTCGCCACCCGGTGATACTCGGCCTGTTCCCTGGGCTGCGCCGTTCCCCCGGTCTCACCCCGGGCAGGCTCCGCCGCCCGGACGGCCAGCCCGCTGTGCTGTCCGCTCTCCTCCCAGAACTCAAAGGAGTAGCGCACATAGCCGGGCCTGGGGGCCTGCTCCAGCCGCAGGGCCACAAAATAGGCGTCGGCGGCCTGCCAGAGGGGGTGGACCAGCAGCCCCGTCCCCCCCTCGTAAAAGAGGCAGGCCAGGCGGCTGAACTGGTCATACGCCCCCTCGCCCACAAATTCCCCCTCCCCCTTCATCACCCGGTGTCCCATCCCCAAGTCCTGGAGCTGGTCCCGGCCGAAGGGGATTTTCCGGGCCGCTACCGTCCTCTGGAAGTCGATGGAGTAGACCCTGGGGTTGTGGGGCCAGATAAAGCTCTTGTATCGCATAGGCGTCAAGGTCATCACGTCACCCTCCTTCAATAGAGATAAAAGCCCCCGTCATACCGGCGGCTGTCCCGGCGGAAGACCCGGTCGGCCCGCTCCGCCCAGTCCAGCTCCATGCCGTACCGCAGGGCCGTCTCCCCCGGTCCCGTCCCCGATTCCACCGCCGGCGCCCCGGCCGCATCGGGAACGCCGGTCCAGTCCGCCGGGCCCGGGAGGGAGAGGGGCCAGCTCTCCCGGGTCCCTTCCCCGCCGGCCTCCTTCCCGGGCTGCCGGGTTCTCTCCTGACCGGTCAGGTCCTCGGGACCCTCCGCCGGCCCTCCAGGTTCCTCCCGCCGCCAGGGCAGCGGGCCGGACCGGGGCGCGGGCTCCTCCAGCCCCTCCCCCCGCGGTTCCCCGCTGGACCAGGGCGGCGGGCCGGACCGGGGCGGCTCCCTGCTTCCCTCTTCCCGCCCGGGCTCCCTCCGCTTCGGCTTCTCTCCGGCGGCGGAGCTCCGCCAGACGCCTCTCCTCCGCCCCCTGTCCAGGGCTTCCAGTCCGGCCAGCGCCTCCTCCAGATAGTCAGTCAGCTCCGCTCCCCCCTCTCAGCTCCAGAAACCGCTCCATATCAAAGGCGGGATTGCTCCGCTCCTCCCGGCTCCGCCGCTCTCCGCACACCGGGCAGCGCTCCTCGGCCGCGCTGCTCCGGCACCGGAAGCAGAGGTCCTCCAGCCCCGGGTCGCTCTCCCGGCGGAAGGCCCCCCACCGGGCGGCCAGCGTGCCGATCTCCTCCGCGGTCAGCCCCGCCAGCACCGCCCTCCCGTCGGGGAAGAGGGGGCTGTGGTCCTCGGTCTTCTCCAGCGCCCGGGCCAGGAGGCACGCGTTGTCACACAGGGCCCGCTCCCGCCGGTCGGCGGCCAGGGCCGCCCCCTCCTGCCGGGCTTGGAGCAGCTCCAGGGCGGACAGCAGCCTCAAGTCGAAGCCACTGCCCAGAGAGACCCGGTCCCGCCGGGCCAGGATAGACCCGCTCATGCCCGGATCTCCATGCGCCGGGCGGCCACCAGCGAGACCTTCTCCAGCACCATGCTGCCCACGCTGGCGCTCTCCTGGATGGAACTCCACTGACAGCCGGAGTAGATCACCTTCCGGTCGGGCTTGCAGATCACCAGGGAGAAGTCCCTCATGGCGTAGAAGTCAATACCGTCCCGAATGGCCTGATCGGTGGCGTACAGCCGGCTCAGCTCAATGACGTGACTGGTCTGACCGGGGGAGGCCGCCACCGGCTCCGCCTCCCCGAAGGCCTCTACCGCCGTGCTGCTCCTGACGGTTTTGGCCGCGTAGCTCTGGACCACAGCCACCCGCCTGCCGTCAGCCTCCAGATAGATATCGCTGCTGGTGGGAAAACCTGGAATACTCATTTTTCAACCTCCTTAAACGGTTATATGTGCCGTCAGCCAGATCTGGTTCAGCCCGTGGGCCACGGCGAAGGAGAAGTCCACCAGACACCGGGTGGGGTCTCCGCTGTCGGCGGACACGCTCACCCCGTCGTAGCCGGTGATGATCTCCCGGGCCAGCTTGTTCTCCAGCTCCAGCACCACCTGGGCCCGGATGGCCCCTCGGCTCTGCTGGGTGTTCTTGGCCCGGCGGAACTTGGCCCGCAGGACATTCCTCAGTCCGGGGATCACGTCGTCCACCACCCGGATGGCGGACAGGTCCCGCCAGGAGGCGTCGGGGACCCCGCCGGAGCTGGTGCGGGTGGTCACCCCCCGCACCACGCTCACCACGCCCCCCAGGCTCTCCACCGGGGTGACGCCCCCCAGGATCAGCAGGTCCATGCCGTTGTCCTCCAGCCTTGCGGACAGGCCGCTCAGCCCCTTCAGCTCCGCGCCCCCCAGGGGGACGGCGGGATCGCTCTCCCCGGCGATGGCTCCGGCCACCGCTGCGGCCAGAGTCAGTCCGGACAGGGCGTTCCCCTCTCCGTCCAAAGCGCCGGGGGCAACCAGCACCGCCCGCTCGTGGTTGAGCTCCTTGGCCCGGGCGACCAGTTCCTCCACGCTCTCATCCTTCCCTCCGGCCAGCACGCAAAGCCGCTCCCGCCGCTGCTCCGAGGCCGCGGCCACGCTGTCCCGCAGCTTCTTCTGCACCTGGAGGTCGGTGCTGTCGCAGATCACCAGGGCCACGTCCTCCGTCCCGGCCAGCAGGGCGAAGGCCGCCTCATAGCCGCTCTCGTCGGCCGCGGCGGCAACGGCCACGCCGGAGGCTCCGTTTTTCAGGACCAGCCGGACCAGCTCCGCCATATCCTCGCTCCCCTGTCCGCCAAACAGGGTCAGGGCCTGGTCATAGCTGGTCACGGTCCGGACCCCTCCCGCCGGGGCGGCGGCGCAGACGCCCGCCAGCCCCACCACCCGGCCGCCTCCGCTGCCGCCGGACAGGCCGGACACGTCATAGGAGGAGTACACCCCCGGACGCTGATGTACCGTAATGCTCATTCTTTTACCACACCTCTCAACTCAAAATCAGTAAACGGGCCGCCCGCGTCCGCCGCTGCGGTGAGGCAGAGGGCAAAGACCGCCTCTGCCGGCCGTTTCAGCCGCCGGCTCTCCCCGTCCCGTACCGTCTCGCCGCAGGACAGCTCCTTCAGCTCCATCCCCTCCGGCCCCTCAAAGAGCAGGACTCCGGCCAGGGCGTCGAAGGCCTCCTGGAGCAGCGCCCCGTCCCCCCGCTCGGGGGCGTAGAGGTCCAGGCCGAAGGTGAGCTCGGCCCGGTGTCCGTACCGCTCCTCCCACCGGCCCGTCTCCTCCCGAAACCGCTCCCCCAGGTAGTTCTGAAACCCGGAGCTCACCGCCCGGCACCCCCGGAGGGACACCACCGCCACCGGCCCGCCCTCCTCTCTCCGGGGGACCGCGGGGAAGGCGGTCACGGCGGGCACCCCCCGGGCACTGAGATAGCCGGCCAGCTCCCCGCTGACCCGCTCCAGCCCCACGCTCATTCCAAACCCTCCTCTCCCGGGCGGAGGACCGCCCGCCAGTGGGGGCAGAGCCCCTCCCCCACCCGGTGGGCGGCCTGCACCCGATAGGCCCGCCCGTTCCACTCCACAACGGTGTTCAGGTCCAGGGGGCGGTCCGCCGGACCCAGATAGAGGAACCGGTCCTGCCGCCCCAGCCCCAGGGGCCCGTGGACCTCCTGATCCGTCCCCTTGTCCAGCAGGGGCTGGACAAGGGCTCTGCAGGCTGCGGTCTCTGCCCCCCGCAGGGCGACGTCCTGCCCGAACCGGGCCAGAATGTCGTCCCAAAGCCGCTCCATCATCCTTCCACCCCCTGAAATACAAACCCGCCGTCCTCCAGCCAGAGGGCCAGCAGTTCCTCCGCCTGCCGGGACAAGCTCTTCCCCGCTCCCCGCCGGACGGTCACATCCCCGGCGGTAAAGGAGGCGATCTCCCCGCCACCGGTCATGCCGGCCAGCCGGTCTACGGCGATCATAGCTGCCGCCAGAGGGAATGCGGGACCGCAGTCCTCCGAAGCCAGGCCCGGCCTGAGCCGTCCGGCCAGCTGTTCGCTCACCGCCCGGACCAGGGGGAGCAGCAGCTCCTCCCGGCCGGCCCCCATTGCCCTGCACAGGGCCAGAATCTTCTCCTCCATCTCACACCTTCAGCACCCGGCTGGCCTGGGGGAACACCTTGGCGAAGCCGCTGATGGTGGTAATGGCGGCCCGCTCCAGCTGCCGGTCGATGAGCTTGTCATACTCCACCATCACGCCGCCGCTCTGGACCATCTCCAGGGCGAACCGCCGGTCCAGCCCCACCGCCGTCTTCACGGGCAGCACAGAGGTCCGCAGCAGATCGGCCCCCAGGGGGGTGGCCAGCCGTCCGGTGCCCTGAAAGTTCAGGCCGGTGAGGGGGTTCTGGAACTCGGGCAGCTTGAGCAGCTGGAGCATCACGTCCCCTGAAACCAGCAAGGTGTTCATAGCGTAGGGATCGAATTTGGCCCAGAAGTCCACCAGCGCGCCGTAGTCCAGCTCCGTTCCCGCGGCCAGCTGCGTCACCTGGGCGGGATTCTCGTTGCCGTCCCCGTTGATGAGCACATCCACCGCGTCCTCCAGCTGGGTCCGGGCGATGTGGGCGCCGATCTGCCGCAGGGTGACGGAAAACAGGTCCAGCTTCTGGAACCGCACCGCC
>CATKHE010000273.1 GCA_949747935.1 uncultured Eubacteriales bacterium | reverse complement strand
GACCTCCTCCACCGGTACGCCGAAGACCTGGGAGGCGGTAACGGTGTGGATGTCCTCGCCGCTTTTGAAGCCGTCAATCATGGCCTGGTCCCCGGCCATATGGGCCAGCAGGCGCAGCTCGATTTGGGAGTAGTCGGCGTCCACCAGCACCTTTCCGGCGGGGACGGCGAACATTTTCCTTAACTCCGCTCCCAGCTCGGTGCGGACTGGGATATTTTGCAGGTTGGGCTCGGTGGAGGAAAGCCGTCCGGTGGCGGTGACAGTGTTCTGGAAGGAGGTGTGGATGCGCCCGTCGGGGCCGATCATCTTGCCCAGGCCATCCACATAGGTAGACTTCAGCTTGGTGAGCTGGCGGTACTCCAGGATGCTGTCGATGATGGGGTGCTGGCCTTGCAGCTTTTCCAGCACATCGGCCTTGGTGGAGTAGCCCGTCTTGGTCTTTTTCACCGGAGGCAGGCCCAACTTCTCAAAGAGAACTGCACCTAGCTGTTGGGTGGAGTTAATATTAAAGGTGTCCTCTCCAGCCAGGGCATAGATGGTTTTCTGGACCTCGTCAATCCGCCCGGACAGCATGTCGCCAAACTCCGCCAGCGCCCCCCGGTCAATGAGGAAGCCCTCGGCCTCCATCTCGGCCAGTACGGGGCACAGGGGCAGCTCCACTTTTTCGTACAGCTCCCACATGCCCAGCTCCTTGAGCCGCTTTTCCAGCACCTCATGCAGCGCGCCGATCCAGGCGCAGTGGGACATGAGAGCCGCCATAGGGGCCGCCGGGTCGGACAGCGGCCCAAAGGCCCCCTCGTCCAGATAGACGGAGGCCGGGTCGGCCTGGGTCTTGAAGTAGGTCAGCGCCAGCTTTTCCAGCTCGTAGCTGCCGTCAGTGGGGGCCAGGAGGTAGGCGGCCACCTCGGTGTCAAAGACGAAGCCGGCGGGGGCGATCCCCTCAGCCAACAGGGCGCGGCACAGGTTTTTCACCCCGTGGGCCGCCTTTTTGATGGTGGGGTCGGAGAAAAAGCCCCGCAGAAAGTCGTTGTGGCAGTCCAGCCTGCCGGCGAAAAACAGGGCGGCATGGCTGTCCGATTCCCCCTCCTGCCACTCCACGCACACGATATCCAAACCGGGCAGAGCCAGCGCGTCTACGCAGCCCTTCCTTCGCCACAGCTCCAGCAGCTCCTCCATCCGGGCCTGGCTTTCCACAATTTCGCTGGTGCAGGTACACTCAAAGACAGGGGCCTCCTCCGCTGTCTCCCCCTGGGGGGCGGTGAGGCCGTACTTGTCGATGAGCTTGGCAAATTCCAGGTCCAGGAAGAGCTGGTACAGCCTGTTGTTGTCCGGATCCCGGCGCAGGTTGTCCTCCGGCTTGAAGTCGATAGGGGCGTCGGTGCGAATGGTGGCCAGGTCGTGGGACAGCAGGGCGCTCTCCCTGCCCTCCTCCAGCTTTTTGACAAGGCCGGGCTTGGCGGGGGTGTCGGGCGCGGAGCAGATCTCCGGCATGTGGTCGTAGAGATGGGCGATGGTGTGGTAGAGCCGGATCAGGGCCATGGCCGTCTTTTCCCCCACTCCCTTTACGCCGGGGTAGTTGTCAGAGCTGTCTCCCATGAGGGCCTTCAGGTCGATGATGCTTTTGGGCTCGAAGCCGTACTCCTCCCGGAAGCTCTCCGGGGTCACGTCCCGGGTGGTGGTTCTCCCCATACGGGTGGACACCAGCTTGACGGTGGTGGTCTCGGTCACCAGCTGGAGGGCGTCCTTGTCCCCGGTGACGATGGCGGTGGCCCAGCCCGCCCCTTCGTCCAGTCGGGCGATGGTGCCCAGCAGGTCGTCAGCCTCCCAGCCGTCCAGCTCGTACATGGGCACGTTCAGAGCAGACAGCACCTTCTTTAAAAGAGGCATCTGACTGGCAAGCTCGTCGGGCATCCCCTTGCGGTTGGCCTTGTACTCTGAATAGGCCTGGTGGCGGAAGGTGGGGGCGGAACGGTCGAAGGTGACGCATAGGGCGTCGGGCCTGTCCTCCTCCAGCAGCTTGTTCAGAATGTTCAGAAAGCCGAATATGGCGTTGGTGGGCTGGCCCTCCCGGGTGGACAGATTTTGACTGACCCCGTAAAAGGCCCGGTTGACAATAGAATTGCCGTCGATGACCATCAGTTTTTTCATAGCGGAAGCTCCTTTAAAAGTCTGAGTATAGTATATCATTTTTGACCCCATTGGACAAGAAAAAACCGTCTTTTCCGGACAGTTTGACCATTGACTTCCCAGGGGCCGGTGCGTATAATACAGGGACGCCCGGAGAGCCGGGCTGTTATTTTGAAGGGAGAACGAGATGGAATCTTATACATATCTATTGCTGCTGGCGGTGATTCTGCTGTCTACCAAAGTGTTCGGCCTGCTCACGGAGCATGTCCACCTGCCCCAGGTGGTGGGGGCGCTGCTGGCGGGCATCATCATGGGCCCCAGCGGGTTTGGGGTGCTTCAGAGCACCGACTTCCTGGTGAAGGCAGCGGAGATCGGCGTGATCATGCTCATGTTCACCGCCGGCATCGACACTGACATGAAGGAACTGAAGGAGACCGGACTTCAGGCCGGCCTGATCGCCGTGCTAGGGGTATTTGTGCCCCTGTTCCTGTGCGGCGGGCTGTACTTCTTTTTCTTCTGCGGCGGGGAACTGACCGCCTATAACCTGCTCAAATCCGCCTTTATGGGTTCGGTGTTCTCCGCCACCTCGGTGTCTATCACGGTGGAGACCCTGAACGAGATGGGCAAGCTGAAAACCAGAACAGGAACTACCCTCCTCAGCGCCGCCCTCATTGACGATATTATCGGCATTGTGGTGCTGTCCGTCCTCAGCGCCTTCAGTTCCGGGGATTCCGACCCGGTGCTGGTTCTGGTCCACATCGTCATGTTTTTCGCATTTGTGCTGGCAGTTGGGCTGGTGGTCCGCCGGATCTTCACCTATGTGGCCGAGGAGCACTGGCACAGCCGCCGGGTAGCGGTGTGGTCGCTGGCCTTCTGTCTGCTGATGGCCTACTGCTCTGAGGTGTGGTTCGGCGTGGCCGATATCACAGGAGCCTATTTCGCCGGACTGATTTTGTGCAACGTGACCAAGGCCCGGAAGTTCGTGGCAAAAAAGTTTACCATCACCTCTTACATGGTGTTTACCCCGGTGTTCTTCGCTGGCGTGGGTATGAAGACCAACCTGCGAGACATGAACGCCGATATCCTAGTCTTTGCCCTGCTGCTGGTGCTGGCCGCCGTGCTGTCTAAGGTTTTGGGCTGTGGTCTGGGTGGGCTGGCCTGCCGTATGAGCCGCCACCAGTCTTTGGTGATAGGCATCGGCATGGTGGCCCGGAGTGAGGTGGCCCTGATGGTGGCTCAGAGAGGCATCAGCGCCGGAATGATCGACCCGGTAATCCTGCCCGCCATTGTACTGGCTGTGATCGCCTCCGCCCTGCTGACCCCTGTCCTGCTGAAACTGGCCATCTCCAGAGGTCCTGAACTGGCGTAAGCAAGTCAAACTCCCATCCGCGCCGCAGCGGATGGGAGTTTTTTAATTCAACTCTGCGGCCCGTTCCTCCAGCCAGGCAGAGGCTTGGGACAGCCCCTCCTGGGAGACGGAAAAGGTGGAGGAGGCCATGATTTCACTCAGCTCCATGGCCAGCGGCCCCCGCCAGAGCCGGACGGTGAGCTGCTTTTCCTCTGTCCCCTCGGGGACCTCTGGCTTGATAAAAAACCGGGCGTTGCCCAGGCTGCCATACCAGCTGTTTCCATTTTCCCAGAAAAGCAGGGTGGGGATCTCAATCTTGTTCAACGCTGCCGCCTCCTTCCTCCCCATTATAGAGGAAACTGCCGCCGATGTAAAGACCTGCGCACCAAAGACAGCGGCGGTCATAGTATGGGATGTGGCACTGCCACAACCATTACTTCAACGCAAAGGAGCGCGCTATGAGAAGATACTATGCTTCTGATTGGGAGCAGAGCAGTCGTGACGGCGTTGTGGCCCACCTGACCGGGTGTGGCTGCAATACAGGCTGCGGATGTAATACAGGGTGCGGCTGCAATACAAACTGCGGATGTGATTCCAGCTGCGGCTGTCCTACTCTGCCCCCTGTACCTCCCTGCTCTACCTGTCCTCCTATTCCGGGTCCCTTCCCTCCCTGCCCCGGCGTCGGCCCTACCGGGCCGATAGGCCCAACAGGCCCTCAGGGATATCCGGGGCCTAACGGAGCTGTCGGCCCCACTGGTCCTCAGGGTATTCCTGGTTCCACCGGTGCCACTGGGGCAACCGGGGCCCAAGGTCCTGCTGGTCCCGCTGGTCCCACCGGCCCTGCCGGAGCAACAGGCGCAACCGGGGCCACAGGCGCTCAGGGCCCTGCCGGCCCCATTGGTCCCACCGGCCCTGCCGGAGCAGCGGGCGCAACCGGGGCCACAGGCGCCCAGGGTCCTGCCGGTCCTGCTGGTCCCACCGGCCCTGCCGGTCCCGCAATTACTCCTGGTCCTGCTGTGGCTGACGAGGATCCAGGCGCTGGAACGCCAGAGCTCGTGGACAAGATCAATGAACTGCTGGCCTCTCTGAGGACCGCCGGCGTCATCGCAACCTGATTTCAGACAGTCGGCGCTCCCAATCCGGGAGCGCCGGTCTTTTAAAAGGAGGTTCACTATGAAGCGGTACAAGGTATGCGTCTACGCCATCTGTAAAAATGAGGAGCGGTTCGCGGACCGCTGGATGGATTCCATGTCTGAGGCAGACCAGGTAGTGGTACTGGATACCGGCTCTGAGGACAAGACGGTGGAAAAGCTCCGGACCCGCGGGGCTCAGGTAACAGTAGAGAAATTCTCCCCCTGGCGTTTTGACACGGCCCGAAACCGCTCTCTGGAGTTGGTGCCCGAGGATACAGACATCTGTGTCTGTACCGATCTGGACGAGGTCTTTCACCCGGGCTGGAGGGAGGAACTGGAAAAGGTATGGGTCCCGGGAGCGGGACAGGCGTCCTATCGGTACACCTGGTCCTTCAACGCCGACGGCTCCGAGGGCGTGGTGTTCTGGTATGAGAAAATTCACGCCCGCCGGGGCTATCAGTGGGTCCACCCCGTTCACGAGGTGCTCAAGTGGGTGGGAGAGGGTCGGCCGGGCCCTATGATCAGCGCGGAGGGCATCCAGCTGGACCACCACCCGGACCCCGCCAAGTCCCGGGAACAGTATCTGCCGCTGCTGGAGCTCTCCGTTCGGGAGGAGCCGGAGGACGACCGCAACGTCCACTATCTGGGCCGGGAATACATGTACTGGGGCCGGTGGGACGACTGCATCCGGACGCTGAAGAGCCATCTGGCCATGCCCACTGCCGTCTGGCGGGACGAGCGGGCGGCCTCCATGCGGTACATCGCCAAGGCATATTGGAATAAGGGGGACCCGGCTCAGGCCCGAGACTGGTTTCTCCGGGCCATCACTGAGGCCCCACATCTGCGGGAACCATATATGGATTTGGCGCTCATGCTCTACGATCAAGGTGAGTGGGAGGGTGTGCTTTATTTTACCGCCTGCGCCCTGGCCATCACCGTCCGGCCCAGGAGCTATATCTGCGAGGCCGCGGCCTGGGGGAGCCTGCCCCATGACCTGCGCTCCATTGCCTTCTACCACACCGGAGCCTGGCAGGAGGCGCTGAAGGAGGTCAAAAAAGCTCTGGAGCTGGAGCCCGGAAACGGGCGGCTGAAAGACAATCTGCGGATGATAGAGCGCGCGCTCCCCGGCATGTGACAGCAGTCAGACAGTGCACAGGAAGCGCAGGAAGGCCTCTCTGCCCTCTGGGGTGCGCTTGTAGACCCCGGCGTGTTCCAGCACCTGGGCAAAGACCAGCCCGGTCTCCCTGTGGACGATATCCAAGGCGTTATCTGGGGTGATGGTATAGTTTTTGGCGAAAGCTTCCGCCCAATCGGCGTGCTTGGCGGTGAGCTCGCCGGCCCGCAGATCGGAGCCGGAGGCCAGAGCGTCGGCCACCGCGGCCAGCTCCTCCTTCAGCCGGGCGGGCAGAACCGCCAGGCCCATCACCTCGATCAGGCCGATGTTCTCTTTTTTGATGTGGTGGAGCTCACTGTGGGGGTGGTAGACCCCCAGAGGGTGCTCCTCGGTGGTGATGTTGTTCCGGAGGACCAGGTCCAGCTCAAATTTACCGTCCCGCATCCGGGCGATGGGGGTGATGGTGTTGTGGGGCTCGCCGCCGGTCTCGGCGAAGATGAAGGCCTCCTCATCGGTGTAGCCCCGCCAGGCCAGCAGAATCTTGTCCGCCAGATCGATGAGCCGCTCTGGAGCCTTGGAGG
>CATKHE010000272.1 GCA_949747935.1 uncultured Eubacteriales bacterium | reverse complement strand
TTGAAGGTCACCCGGTAGGTCTTGTCGTCGGGGATGTTGAGCAGCTCCTTTAAGTGCCAGGAGATGGCCTCCCCCTCCCGGTCAGGGTCGGTCGCGAGATAGACCCTGCCGCTGTGCTTAGCCGCCTTCTTCAGATCGCTGATGACGTCCTCCTTGCCCTTGATGGGCTGGTAATCAGGGACGAAGCCTCCCTCGATATCCACGCTCAGCTTGCTCTTGGGCAGGTCCCGGACATGACCCATGGACGCCTTGACCTCATACCCCGGCCCGAGGTACTTGCCAATGGTCTTGGCCTTGGACGGGGACTCTACAATCACTAAGTCAGTTTTATTTGCCACTTTGGATTTACCTCCAGAGATTGATTACGAATTCAGTTTTCCAGCTCCACCAAGGCGTAAAACCGCCGACCCGGACGCTCCTCCACTGCCCCCTGAATCTGGAGCATGGTGAGGGCTGACAGCACCCGTTTGGCGGAAATCTGGGTTTTTTCCACAATTTCATCGGCGCTGAGGGCGCTTTTTGCCGTCGCCGACAGGATGGCCAGCTCGTCATCGGTGAAACGGGATCTCTGCTGTCCGCCTGGGACTTGCTCCCGGGCGGGCTCCTCCCTCCGGGCCGCCGGCTCCCGGGGCTTGTCCGCCGGCTCCGTCAGACGGGCCTCCACCACTGTCCGGGACAGCGGGGCCAGCTTCGCCAGCTTGGCCGGGTACAGGTCCACAAAGTCCCTCAGAATGTCCTCCGCTGTCTCCACCAGCCGGGCCTTCTGCTCATGGATCAGGCGGTTGGTCCCCCGGGCGCACCGCTCGTCCAGTCCCACGGGGATGGCGTATACCTCCCGGCCCTGGTCCAGGGCGTGGTTCACCGTGAGCATGGTCCCGCCGGCGGGCTCGCACTCCACCGCCAGCACCCCCAGGGACAGGCCGCTCAAAATTCGGTTGCGGGGGTTGAAGTGGTCCCCCTTGTGGGGCGTGCCCGGCGGATACTCGGAGATCAGAGCCCCGGCGGCGGCCACATCCTCATAAAGCCAGCGGCTCTCCCTGGGGAAGATCCGGTCGGCCCCGCCGGCCAGCAGGGACACCACCGGCCCGCCCCCCTTCAGGGCACCCCGCACGGCGCGGGAGTCGACGCCCTCGGCAATACCGGACACCACCAGCGCCCCGGCGGACGCCAGCCCCATGCCGAACCGCTCCGCCCACTTCAGGCCCCGCTCCGAGGCCTTCCGCATCCCCACCACACCGATGGCCGCCTCTTCGTCAAAGCGGAACGTCCGCCCCTTGATATACAGCACCACGGGGGGCTGCTCAATCTGCCGCAGGCGCTGGGGATACTCCGCGTCCTGAAAGGTCATGATCCGCATGGACAGCCGGTCGCAGTCCCCCAGAATCCGGTTGGGCTCGTCCATGCTCTTGTCCAGCAGGGACTGCTTGGCAAAGGGAGAGAGCGGCAGGGATTCAAAATCCTCCCTCTCCCCGTAGTAGGCACGCTCCGGGGTGATAAAGTGGTCCAGCACCGCCATCGCCCCCGCGGGGCCCAGCCCCTTCCGGGTGGTCAGCCACAGCCAATAATTCAGCTCCGCCACTTCCCCGCCTCCTGTCCGTTAAAATAACTCTTTACAAATCTCCCCGGCCACGCTATGGTTATACATGGAAAGGAAGAGGTTTTTTATGTGTGCAAAGCAGTCTGTCCGCCCCTGGCTGGTCTGCCTGGGGGGTGCCCTTATGCTCTTCGCCTCCATGGGCCTGGGGAGCAACGTCTATTCCGTCTATCAGCCCTATATCATCGCCCAAAACGGCTTCTCCAACACGGAGGCGGCGTGGATCGTCACCACCCGCAGCCTGCTCATCGTGGCGGGTATGTATACCGCCGAGGGGCTGTGCGCCCGGCTCGGCATCCGCCGCGCCGCCGCGGGGGCCATGCTCCTGCTGGCCCTGTCCCGCTTTTTCTTCGGGGCGGCCCGCGCCCTGCCCGCCTACCTGGCGGCGGCGGCCGTCACCGGGCTGGCCTACGGCTGGGGCGGGATGATTCCCCTGTCCCTGCTCATCAACCGCTGGTTTCAGGACCGGAACGCCTTTGCCCTGGGGCTGTCCTCAGCGGGCAGCGGGCTGGCAACCATTCTCATCCCCGCCCCTCTCACCTGGATCATCCAGAGCCGGGGACTGTCCGCCGCCTTCTACTGCGAGGGTGCCTTTGTCCTCCTGCTGGCCCTGTTCATTTTTCTTCTGGTGCGGGACACCCCGTCCCAACTGGGGCTGAGCCCCTACCGACAGCCTGACCGCCTGGACCGGGACCCGGAGCCCACCGAACGGCCCGCCCCCGGAGGGATGACCCCACCCTATTGGGCGGCCTACCTCACCGGAGTGTTTCTCACCGGAGCGCCCACCGCCATCGGCATCAGCAACATCGGGGTGCTCTACCGCACCGAGGGCTTCGCCCCCGGGACGGTGGCGGCGCTGGTCTCCCTGGTCGGGCTGGCCCTCATGGGCGGCAAGCTGCTTTACGGCGAGCTCACCGACCGGCTGGGCGGGCGGTTTGCCACCTATGTCATGTATACGGGGGGACTTCTGTCCTACATACTGCTCTGCCTCGCCCCCAACGGGAGCAGGCTGTGCGCCTTCACCGGGGCGGTATTCTTCGGCCTGGCCCTCACACTGAGCACCGTATCCTACTCTATCTGGGCCAGAGACTTTCTGGGGGACGCGGGCTTTGCCGGGGGACTGAAGTGGAGTCAGTCCCTCTACGCCCTGGGCATTGTAGTTTTTGGACCCGTCCCCGGCTGGCTGGCCGACCGGACGGGGAGCTATGTCCCCTCCTACCTTCTGTTTCTGGTGATGATGACGGTCTCCTTCCTGCTCATCGCCCTGGTCTACCGGCGGACCCGCTCCGGCGGGCAGCCTACCGGCTCCCCCGCCCCATCTCCCACAGAATGACTGCCGCGGCCACCGCGGCGTTCAGGGATTCGCACCGTTCCCGCATAGGAATCTTCACCGTCTTTTTGCTCAGCTCCAGCAGCTCCTGAGACACACCCCGCCCCTCGCTTCCGATGACCACAGCGCAGCGGCTGAGCTGTGCCGTTCTGATATCCGCGGTGTCCTCCCGCAGGGCGGTGGCGTACAGGGGCAGGCCGGAGCGCTCCAAAAGCCCCGGCAGGGCCTCCGCCTCCGCCTCATAGACCGGCAGGCGGAAGCAGGCCCCCATGGTGGCCCGCACCGTCTTGGGGGAGAAGGGGTCAGCGCAGTGATTCACCAGAATCAGTCCATCCGCCCCCAGGGCGTCGGCGGTGCGCCAGATGGTCCCCACGTTGCCCGGGTCCTGGAGGCCGTCCAGCACCAGCCAGCGGCCGCCTGTCAGCCGTTCCGGAGGGGCAAGGCTGGGCATTTCGGCCAGGAACAGCACCCCCTGGGGGGTTTTGGTGCCGCACAGGCTTTGCAGAAGGTCCGCCGGCACCTCCGCCCGCCACAGGCCCTCCAGTCCGGGCAGGTCCACCCCCCGGGCGGTCACGACCGCTTCGATGGCAGTCCCCGCTTTCAGGGCCTCGGCCAGCAGCTTGGGCCCCTCTCCAAAGAAAAGCCCGCTGCTCCGGCGGTACTCCCGGTCCGACGTCAGCTTGCGGATGTGCTTGATCAGCCGGTTGTTCCGGCTGGTGATAATTTCCAAGGCGGACGCCCTCCTTTTGGACACGATTCTTATATGATAAAGGTATCCCTCCCGGTTGTCAAGGAAAGTTTTTTGTCGATTATGGGAGCTCCCCCTCAAATACCGTCTGGGCGGGGCCGGTCATAAAGACGTTTTCTCCCCGTTTTTCCAGGGTGAGGACCCCTCCGGGCAGGGCAGCCTCCACGCTCTCGCCGCACCGGTTTGACCGCAGGGCAGCGGCGAAGCAGGCGCAGGCCCCGGTGCCGCAGGCCAGGGTGATGCCGCTGCCCCGCTCCCACACCCTCAGAGCAATGTGGTCCCGGTCAGGGCAGGCGGCAAACTCGATATTTCGCCGCTCCCCCAGGGCAGGGTGGCGCTCCAG
>CATKHE010000271.1 GCA_949747935.1 uncultured Eubacteriales bacterium | reverse complement strand
AGGGGTCCTGAAAGGCCCGGACGTAGTTGCCGAAGCCGATGAACTTGGCGTCGGAGATGGTCTTGAACTGACACACGGACAGCCAGATGCCCTGGAGGAAGGGCCAGACAAAGCCGATGATAAAGGCGGCGACCACAGGTCCCAGGAACAGCGGGCTCCAGAGCCGGGTGGCACGCCGGATAGAGTTGCTGTTGGTGATCTTCATTTTTTTCAAGATATCAGCTCCTCTTAAAATTTTGCAGGGGCGCACATCGTGCGCCCGCCGGAAGCGCGGAGGGGGCATGCGGGCGGACGATGTCCGCCCCTGCATACGGACGGGAATAAAAAACCGGGGCGGGCGATGTGCCCGCCCCGGCGCAATGTCAAAGCGTGTGATGGAAAGCTGTGGAAAAATCAGCCGTTGATGGCGCTGTACTGAGCGGCCCAGCCGTCCACGAAAGCGGTGCGCACGGTCTCCCAGTTGGCGGCGGACTGGTCGTTGTTGTACTGGTTCAGAGCGGCGACCAGGGTGGCGCGGTAGGCGTCCACGTTGGGCTGATAGTTGGTGACCCAGGGCATCACGTAGCAGCCGTTGGCGCTGTACTCGGCGGCGTCGGCCAGGAAGCCGTTGGAGGACTCGGGGGCGTTCTTATAGGGCAGCACGCCCAGCTGCTCCACCATCTTGGCGGAGGCGTCGGGGTCAGACACCAGCCACACCATGAAGTCCATGGTAGCCTTCTGGTCGGCCTCGGAGACCTTGGAGTTGATGGCCCAGCAGTTCTCGGTGCCGCAGTTCAGACCGGCCTTCTCCTCGCCGGCCACGCCGCAGTAGTAGGGGATCATGGTGGCGTTGGGAACGGTGGGGGCGTAGTTGGCATACTCCCAGGAGCCCTGGACGGTGAAGGCGGCCTTGCCGGACTTGAACTCCTCAGCGGCGTCGTGGCCGCCGGTGGCCAGCTCCTTGGGGGAGGTCAGGCTGTTGTTGATGCACAGGTCATACAGGTTCTTGAAGTTGTCCATGTATGCGCCGGTGATGGTGGCGGGGCACTCGGTCCAGGGGTCGTCCTTCTGCTCATAGAAGTACTCCAGGTTGGCCATGTGGCCCACGAAGCGCCAGTTGGAGGAGCCGTCCATGTCGCAGGAGGTGAAGGCGTCGAAGCCCAGCTCGCCGGCCCGGGCGTGGATGTCCTCCACAACGGTCTTCAGGGTCTCGAAGTTCTTGATATCCTCCATCTTGTGACCGGCCTGCTCCACCAGGTCGGGGTTGACGATGATGCCGTAGCTCTCATAGCAGTAGCCGATGGACACCAGCTTGCCGGTCTCGTCGTAGAGGTTGTAAGCGTCGGTGTTCAGCTCGGCCTCGATGGCGGTGCCGGTCAGGTCCAGGGCGTAGTCCTTCCAGTCCTTCACGCCGGCCTGGTTGCCGATGACGAACAGGGTGGGGGCCTCAGACTTATCCATCTCGGCGATGAGGGTCTGGCTGTAGGTGCCGGCGGCGGCGGTGACCACCTGAACGGGAACGCCGGTCTTCTGGGTGTAGGTCTGGGCCAGCTCCTGGGCGGTGGTGTCCAGCTCAGGCTTGAAGTTCAGCCAGTAGACGCGGCCGGTCTCGCCGCCGCTGCTGCTGCCGGTGGAGCTGGGATTGGAGGGGTTGCCGGGATTGCTGCCGCTGGTGGAGGGCTTTTCGCCGCAGCCGGCCAGCAGGGACAGGGTCATGGCCGCGCCGAGCGCCAGGGCCAGGATCTTTTTGGTCTTGCTCATTTCATTTTCCTCCTGATTATAATGTTGGATGTGTCTGCCTGGAAGCGTTACCAGAATCGTTACCGGTAACGTTTCCGGTCCATCCGCCTACTATAATAGCCACATTCTGCCCGAGATGCAAGAGAAAAATGGCGCTTCGGTCTAAGATTGGAGGAATGCAAAAAAACACAACTATGATTTTGGACAGTATGACTAATTTTTCGGCCGGTTGGGACGATTTTAACGGGCAATGAACAGATTGCCATTGTCATTTTTCCCGGAAGGAGTTATAATAACAGAAGGAAAGGGCTGGGGCGGCGTGCCGCCGCACTGTCCCGAGGGAGGTGCTGTTTATGAGCAACTATGTGATATCCATCAGCCGTGAATTTGGCAGCGGAGGCCGCCTGATCGGTAAGCGGCTGGCCGCCCGGCTGGGCATTCCCTGCTATGACCGGACAATCATCCAGAAGACCTCGGAAAAGAGCGGGCTGTCCCCCGATTTCATCGCCCGGGCCGAGGAGCGGGCCCGCAGCCGCTTCCATCTGTCCATCGCGCCGGTGGGGGTGGGCATTCCCGCGCTGGCCCACCAGGGGGTGCCCGTGAGCCATCAGGCCTTTTTCGCGCAGGCGGAGGTCATTCGGGAGCTGGCCGACGAGGGACCCTGCGTGGTGGTGGGCCGGTGCTCCGACTATGTGCTGGGGGAGCGGCCCGAGTGCCTCAAGGTCTTTATCCACGCTGACATGGCCAGCCGGGTGGAGCGATGCGTGGAGGAGTACCACATCCCCTCCAACGACATGGAGCGGCGGATCGTCCAGATGGACAAGGGGAGGGCTAACTACTATAATTATTATACCGGCCATATTTGGGGCGACATGCGCCGGTATGATTTGACCGTGAATTCCGGCATGATCGGTGTGGAGGGGGCAGTGGAGCTGATTGTGGCGCTGGTCAAGGCGCGTTCTGCCCAGGATGCGCTATGATGGCGGCGCGGATTCAGGTCTCCGGCGAGGCGGGCCGGATGGACAACTACTGCGCCGCCCTTCGGGGCGCCGGGGGCGAGCCGGAGGCGGGGTACTGTCCCACCCCCGACCTGAGCTGCGCGGGGCTGGTGCTCTGCGGCGGCGGCGACATCGAGAGCGGCCTCTACGGCCAGGAGAACAGGGGCTCTCAGCCCCCTGACCGGGACCGGGACCGGACAGAGCTGGAGCTCTTCCGGGCTTTCTACAGGGCCGGCAAGCCCATCCTGGGCATTTGCCGGGGGATGCAGCTGATCAATGTGGCCCTGGGCGGCTCCTTGATTCAGGACCTGCCGCCAGAGGAGCGGCCCTTCCACTCGGGAGAGGAGGACATAGTCCACCCCATCCGGGCGGCGGAGAGCTCTCTGCTCCGCCAGTGGTATGGACCGGTTTTCCCTGTCAACAGCTCCCATCACCAGGCGGTGGACCGGCTGGGGGAGGGACTGCGGGCCGCCGCATGGTCGGAGAGCGGCTTCCCCGAGGCGGTGGAGCTGCCCGGCTATCCCCTGCTGGGGGTCCAGTTCCACCCGGAGCGGATGTCCTTCGGCAAACGGCGGCCGGACACGGTGGACGGTGCGGCCATTTTTGCCTGGTTCCTGGAGCTCTGCCAGGGATGGATTCCTCCTGCCTCTCCCTGAGAGAGGAGCCGTCGGGCTGCCCTGATCCGTCGCGACCCGCGGGGGAAACGATTTTACTATTTTACCCTTGCATTTTCAGAAAAACCATATTATAATGTGATTAGAAGGGTACCCTTCTTTCCTTTGCATTGCAAAGGAAAGGGTGCTCAAAACAGAAAGAGAGGTACAAAACCATGAGAAAGCTGAAAAAAACGTTTTCCCTGACCCTTGCGCTTGCTCTGTCCCTGT
>CATKHE010000270.1 GCA_949747935.1 uncultured Eubacteriales bacterium | reverse complement strand
AGAGGCACCTATGCCGGCTATGAGACATCAGGGGTCAGGGACTACTACCCGCTGGACAAGCTGTCCGCCCTGGCGGAGCTGTTCGAGGTCCCGCTGGAGTATCTTCTGGACGATTACAACCGGTTTCTCTATGAGGGACAGGGGCGGCAGGTCCGGGCGCTCCGGGAGAGCATGGGGCTGTCCCGGCGGGAATTTGCGGACAGGCTTGGGGTCTGGCCGTCCACCGTCCGGGACTGGGAGACAGAGTCTGTGCGCATGACCAGACAGACCTGGGAGAAGCTGTTCCAATCATAAATTCATTTGTTTCTGCTTACAAAAAAGGATTGATTTTGCAAACAGAATTTGCTATTCTTAGTTTAATCGAAGGGGGTGTTAGTTTGTTGACAGAAGAATTGATAGAATTAGCTAAGAAAGTTTGCAAACAAAAAGCGGAAGGACAAACAATCGAAGTGAAGGCCGCACACATAGATTGTCCAAAGCGGTTATATGATACACTGTCCAGCTTCTCCAATCAGGACAGCGGAGGAGTTATCTTGTTCGGCATTGACGAAACCGCCGGGTTCAAAGTGGTCGGTATTTATGATGCACAGGACATCCAGAAGAAAGTGACGGAGCAGTGCCAGCAGATGGAGCCTCCGGTCCGTGCAGTGTTCACCATTGCTGAGATGGATGGCTGCTGGTTATGTTCTGCGGAGATCCCGGCAATTGATATTTCAGAACGTCCTTGCTACTATCGTGGTGCAGGCCGGACAAAAGGTTCCTATATCCGTGTCGGTGATGCAGACCTGCCCATGACGGATTATGAATTATATAGCTATGAGATGTTTCGTAAGCATCTGCATGATGATGAACGTCCTATAGAGCGGGCATCGCTGGATCTGTTGGACCAGGGTAAACTCCAGCAGTATATTTTGGAAAAAAGCATCGAGCGTCCAGGGTTTGCTCAACTCACTACGGAGCAGACCCATGAAATGCTGAATCTTACAAGAAACGGGGTCCCCACGCTGGCAGCGATCTTAAATTTCTGCATATACCCCCAGGGCTTTTTCCCGCAGCTTGCGATCACCGCTATCGTTGTCCCTGGAACAGAGATTGGAAATATTGCCCCTGATTCGGCCCGTTTTTTGGACAACAAGAGAATTGAAGGCACGATCCCTGACATGGTAGACCGAGCGCTGAGTTTCTGCAAGCGCAACATGAAGACCCGTACTATCATCGATCCGGAAACCGGCGCTCGCAGTGATCGGACAGAATATCCGGTAAACGCTCTGCGCGAGGCCATTTTGAACGCGGTGATCCACCGGGATTACAGTATTTATTCCGAGGGTACACCTATCCAAATCGACTTCTTCACAGATCGTCTGGAGATCCATAGTCCGGGAGGTTTGTACGGCAGGATGAATGTAGAGCAGCTGGGGATCGCAAAGCCGGATCTGCGCAATCCTGCCTTGGCGGTCATGGCAGAAACGCTGACGAGCGCAGAAAACCGGTATTCTGGTATTCCGACTATGCGCCGCGCTATGCAGGAGTATGGGCTCCCGGAACCCAAATTCGAGAATCGCCGGCATGAATTTGTGGTCACCTTTTATAACAGCGCTGATGACCAGACGGTCACCGTCTCACGGCAGCCCGACAACTCCAACAGTTTATTGGAGTTTTGCCAAACTCCCCGGAACCGCCAGGAGATCGCGGATTATCTTGGAATCAAGACTGTATTCTATGTCATGAAGCACTACGTCGAACCGCTTCTGCAGAGCGGGCAGCTTGCTATGACGATACCTGAAAAGCCCAAGAGCAGGAATCAAAGGTATGTCGCCGTGTAAAGGCTTTGCTCAAACTGTACCGAGTGATAGTATGGGGGCTCTTACCGCCCGAAGGAACGCAAAGATTTATGTGCCAGAAAACAGCCACTGGAACGATGGTCCCGGCGGCTGTTTTTACTTGTAGCGTATGGCCCCCTTGCTGAAGCCCACGATTTCCGGTATGGGGTCCAGGCTGCCTGATAGCTCTCATTTGTCGCGGCCACTCTCAATGTAGGACAGGATCTGTTCCTCCGTCACCGTCCGCTGTTTTCCTTCCTCCTCAAGATGAAAAATGTGATCCCACAGAGCGGCCCCGCGCTCTTCGTCTCCATTCACGTACCGGCTCACCTGTTCCAGCAGGTGTTCCTTCGACCGGAGCCGCCCGTGGAAGGAGGCCAGACGGTAGAGCGGGGAAATCTCCGGCGCGTGATGGTTCGGGAGAACATACCCATGCTTGACCGCTCCTGTGTCCCAAGTGCCGTCATCATTGCGGTACAGAGCCTGAAGACAGCAGCAATCCCGGTTGTCCCCGACTTCCAGAATGACAGCATGGCTCACCGGCGCGGAAGGACGGCAGTCTATGGTCACGATATCGCCCGCCTGAAAGGGGACAGGCAGATTCAAATCACGGTCTGTTGAAAAACCGGGCCAGTCCCAGCGAGGGGAATTGTTGTGCGCAACATAGCAGACCTCAGTGCCAAAAACCGTATAATCGTAATCATTTTTTAATTCTCCAGCCCCATCAGGTGACCATTTCTCAACTTCAAACCAGGTCAGCTCTTTTTCATCGTCCGCCAGGTACCCGCGATATTCCCGGATGCGTTCAAAGATGTGTTCCCAGGTGAGATATGGCTCCAATCCCTTTCCCTTGTGGAAGAAAGATCCATCAGAATATTGGCAGCATTTCAGATAAAAGAATTCACCGGGCTTTGCCTGCATCTCCCGAAGGGCCCCCTCGACTGCGCCGGCCTGACGGCGGAAATAGGCCGTGTCCTTTCCAGACGCCAGGCGCAAAAACAGGTCACGCTTCCGCGCCAGTGGAATGGCCGCATACGCGACCGCGTTCCGCAAATCCATCCTTGTCAGTGCGCACTCTGCCAGATAGGATGCCATCTCCGCTGAGGGAAAGAGCTCCTTCAGGATCGGGCTGAGGTCCTTCCCGTCGCTACACATAAAATTCCTCCATGGTATCCAGACACAGACAGCCCAGCCGTCCGCTGGGGGCCGCGCAGCCGCAGTCGATGTCGATCCAGGTCTCCTGCCGGAAAATTTTGTCCTGCTTGCTGAGATACCGGGTGGGGGTGTGGCCGAAGATCACCAGCTTATCCGGGAAATAGACCGTATCCGGTCCGGGTCGGCAGAAGAGGAAGTCCTCCAGCCGGTACTCGGACAGCGGGCGGTCAGGGGAGAAGTGGTCCAGCCCGGAGTGGGTCAGCACGAAGGACCGGCCCCCGGCCTCCACCTGGGCAAAGAGCTCCATCTCCTGAAAATACTCCAGAATATCCTCCCGCTCCTCCTGGCCGAGGACCTTCAGGCTCCGGAGGGTGACGCCGCCCCCGTTGGTGATCCACTCGCTGAGGGCGGCGATCTGGGTCTTATCCAGAGAGTCCAGGCTCTGGTCGGTGACCTCCTCCATCAGCCAGGGGAGGCACACGGCGGCGGTGAACTCGTGGTTGCCCAGGAGGGGGAACACGTTGGGCCGGAGCATCATGTCCTGCAAAATT
>CATKHE010000269.1 GCA_949747935.1 uncultured Eubacteriales bacterium | reverse complement strand
GAGCGGGAGACCCCCGCCGCGCGCGGAGGGAGGGAAATATAAATGTCGGAAGTCCGTGTGAGAGAAAACGAGTCTCTGGAGAGCGCCTTGAAGCGCTTTAAGCGCAGCTGTGCCAAGTCCGGAGTGCTGGCCGAGGTCCGTAAGCGTGAGCACTACGAGAGCCCCAGTGTCAAGCGCCGCAAGAAGTCCGAGGCCGCCCGCAAGAACCGCAAGAAGTTCTATTGAGCACAAAAACCGCCGAAGCGATAGCTTCGGCGGTTTTTCAGCTCTCGGGATATTTCCGGCTCGCATACCGGGCGGCCTCGTCCAGGATGTACTGCCGGATGGCCTCCGGGTTTGTATCGACGTCCCGCCATTCGAAGGCGCTGTCAGCATGGTAGAGATTGTGAAACAGATTGAGCGTGGTCAGATTGGAATCGTTCTCCGCCCAGCTGTCTTCCCGATAGCGGAGATTGAAGACAAAGGACAGCATATTTCCCTGCTCGGCGGGGGTCTCGGCCAGCATCCGCTCCATGCTGGCGGACAGCAGAGCGCAGACCTGGTCCAGGTTGTCCGGTGTGACATCGATATTTACCCGAAAGCCGGAGCAAAAGGTCTCCCTCTGTCCGGACAGAGGATACCGGTTGCGGCTGACCTTGTAGTCCAGGCCGGCGGCCTGGGCGTCCCTTTCCCAGATGCACAGCAGCTGGTTCTCCACATAGGTGTCGTTGTAATAGCGGTGGAGGACGGGCCAGAAACCGTCGGAGGCCAGATAGCTGGAGGCGTAGAAGGAAAAATCCAGGTCTTCCCTGGGGGCCGCCACAAAGGTCCGGGCGCTGTAGACGCAGTAGCCGAGGCTGTCGCCAGGCGCTTTTTCTGAGGAGAGGATGACAAAATCTCTGCCGTAGCGCTCCCGCAGCTGCTTTGCCATACCAAAGCGGGAGGAGGGTCCGAGCAGAAGGTAATACTGCCAAAACAGAGCGGCCAGCAGCAGAATAACCCACAGAATATGTTGTTTTTTAAGACGGCGCTTTTTGAAAGGATACACCATTTTGCTGCACCTCCCCTGCATGGCTTCAAGTGTAGCACAGCTGGGGCAGGATGTAAAGCCGGAAGCAGATATCCGCTTCCGGCTGAGGATATTACTGTTTCCAGGGCAGCCAGCTGCCGCTGGTTCGGGCATTCATCATGTCCAGTGCGCCGTCCAGCATTTCGGCGGCTTCAGCCATGGTGAGGGAGTTGCTCAACTGAGCGACTCCGGCGGTCTCCGCTTGGATAATGCCGGAGGCGGAAAGATTGGCCGCGGCCTGAGCGGCCCAGTGGTCCGCACCGTCATTGGAAAATACCGCTACAGGGACATCGGTAATTTCCAGCAGATTGTCCAGCATGACGGCGGCCTCAGCCCGGGAGATGGAGCTGCCAGCCCGGAAGACGGGGGCGCCGTTTTCGTCCCGGGAGCCCTGCACCACCCCGGCCTTCAGGGCGGCGGAGACAGCGCCTTTGGCCCAGGTGGGAATGGCGTCGTCATCGGAGAAGCCGGTGAGGGTGATTCCCTCCAGGTCCTCCAGTCCGGCTACCGACATAGCCATAGTAAGAAACTGAGCCCGGGTGACCGTCTGATCCGGGTCGAAGAAATACCGGCCGTTGACATACCGGCCCACATAGATGCCCTCTTCTGCCAGACGGATGGCGGACTTTTGGGCTGGGTGGCCGGTCAAATCGGAGTAAGTGACCTTGGTGTCGGGCTTGTCGATACGCAATGTGACCTTGGCCTCGGGGGAGGCATTGCCTGCCGGGTCGATGGCTATATAGGTGAAGGAGTCCCGGCCGGTCTTGTTTTCATAGGGAGTATAGACAAACTGGCTGGAGCCGTCCTCCGCCAAGGTGACAGCGCCCCGGGCGGGGGTGGAGGTGAGTTGGAAGGTGAGGGCGTCTCCCTCGCCGTCCACTGCGTCGAAATAGCCGGTGATTGCTACATTTTTATAGGTGGTTAATTCCATGTTGCGGGCCACCGGAGGTGCGTTTTTTTCTGTGAGCAGGTAGACAGTCACAGTGGTCTGCCTGGCCTGCGTGCCAGAGGAAAAGGCGGGGGTGAAAACCAGTGTGGTGGTGGACTCGGTGGGATTTTGAGCACTTTGGAACCGCAGTCCGGAGAGAGCGGTGATATCCACATAGGAGCCTGTCTCCAGGGGTTGTCCGCCGATGTTCAAAATGCCTGTCCCCGGGTCGGGGAGCTGGTCTATAGTGATGCCGTTTAGAACCGCTGCTTTTTCGGGTTTGACCACAAAGTCTGCAGCGTCAAAGGCGATGGTGGAGCCAATCAGGCCGTTTTTAGAAAAATCCTCTACATAGGGCTCCGCATTCTTCTTATTCCAGAAAAGTGCGGAGGCAGGAAAGGACAGAGAGAAGGCCAGAACCAGCACCAGAAGGGGCGCGGCAGCCCGACGGGGAGAAAAGCTGCGTTTCATAGAAATACCTCCTTGAAAATGGATGTATCTCTATTGTTTTTCCCTCAGAGGGAAAATATGCGGTGAGAAAAAATGGAAAAAGCAGACCGCCATATCGGGTTGGTTCATATTGAAGCAAACATGGCGGAGGACAGATAGCGGTCTCCGGAATCAGGGAGGATGACAGCAATGGTCTTTCCGGTATTTTCTTCCTGACAGGCCAACTGTCCAGCCGCCCACAGAGCCGCCCCGGAGGAGATACCAACAAGAATGCCTTCCCGGCGTACCGCCTCTCGTCCCATGGCAAAGGCGTCCTCGTCCTTTACCCGGATGACCTTGTCATAACAGGTGCGGTCCAGTGCTCCAGGAATAAAATTAGCGCCGATTCCCTGAATGGCGTGGGGGCCCGCCTGACCGCCGGAGAGCAGGGGAGAGGCGTCAGGTTCCACTGCCGCCACCCAGATTTTGGGGTTCTGCGCCTTTAAGAATTGGGCAGTACCGGACAGGGTGCCGCCAGTGCCCACACAGGCCACCAGGATGTCCACATTACCATCAGTATCCTGCCAGATTTCCGGGCCGGTAGTATGAAAATGAGCGGCCGGGCCGGCGGGGTTTTGGAACTGCTGCGGCATAAAGCTGCCAGGAATGGAGGTGAGAAGTTCCTCCGCTCTCTCTACCGCGCCCTGCATGCCCTGTGCGCCAGGGGTGAGCACCAGCTCAGCGCCATAGGCGGCCAGCATGGCCCTCCGCTCGGCAGACATAGAATCTGGCATAGTGAGGATGACACGATACCCCCGGGCAGCCGCCACCATGGCCAGCCCGATTCCGGTATTACCGGAGGTCGGTTCGATGATGGCGCCTCCAGGCTTCAGTACGCCCCGGGCCTCGGCGTCATTGATGAGAAAGAGGGCCAGCCGGTCTTTGGCGGAACCGGCGGGGTTCAGATACTCCAGCTTGGCCAGCACGTCGCCCCGCCAGCCATGCCGCACAGCCAGATGGGAGAGGCGAAGAAGAGGCGTTCCCCCGACCAGTTGATCCACGCTGTCATATATAGTTGACATAATATCAATCCTTTCCGGAAAACAGTGATATTATGATACTACTGCCGGGGGGAGGATGTCAACGTTATCCGATATATGTATCCTCAGCATCCGCCAGAGACATGACGGATACCTCAAAGGCGGTGCGCTCCTGAGGTCTGCCATCCACGTCCTTGGTGTAAATACGGCTTTGAAGCCGCCCCTCCAGGGCCAGCCGGTCGCCCACCGCCATGGACCCGCAGCGATAGGCCAGGCTGCCCCAGGCGATGCAGGGCAGATAGTCTGCCCGACCATAGCGGCGGTTGATGGCCAGGATCATGTCGCAGATGGTTCGGCCCAGGGGAGTGGAGCGGAGAATGGGAGGCTTGCACAGAGCGCCGGACAGCGCAAGGTGATTTTCGTCTTCTCCATCCTCCTGGGACAGAGCTCGGGCAAACACACTGACCACCAGACGGCTGCCCACACCGCTGCGGTTGTTGAAGGT
Source organism: uncultured Eubacteriales bacterium (assembly GCA_949747935.1). Next base: position 73 of record CATKHE010000269.1, on the reverse strand, counting down.
GCGCACCTCGCCCTCGACAGTGAGGGGGCTGCCCTCCTCCAAAGGGGGGAGAGCGTTAAGCTGCTCACGGGCG